>JADCDC010000125.1 GCA_020252385.1 Aestuariivirga sp. | reverse complement strand
TTTGGATCATTTTTGCGGCAATGACACTCGGCGTGATCGCCGTGCTCCTTCTTCCCGTGCTGCGGCGCGGCGCGGGCCGCGAAGATGCGGACCGCAATGCCTATGACCGCGCGGTGTTTCGCGACCAGCTGGCCGAGCTCGAGCGCGACCTGGAGCGTGGCTCGATCGCGCCGGCCGAGGCCGAGGCCGCCCGCAACGAAATCTCGCGCCGGCTGATCGCCGCGGCCGAACAGCCCAGGGGCAAGCGTTCCATGGCGGGCCCGATGATCGGGCTCGCGAGCGCGCTGATCGTGCCGCTCGTGGCCGTGCCGCTCTACCTCAAGGCGGGAAACCCCGGGCTTCCGGGCGTGCCGCTCGATCAGCGCATGGCGGAGGCCGAGGAGAGGGGCGACTATGAGGCCCTCGTCGTCAAGGTGGAGCAGCACCTTGCCCAGAACCCCGACGACATCGAGGGCTGGAAGGTGCTGGCCCCCGCCTACCGCCGCGGGATGCGCTGGTCCGACGCGGTCGAGGCGCACCGCAACATCGTCAGGCTGTCGCCGCCCGATGCCGTGGCGCTGGCGGATTATGGCGAGGCCATCGTGATGGCGGGCGAGGGCATGGTTTCCGCCGAGGCGCATGACCTGTTCGGCAAGGCGCTGGCGCTGGACCCGAAGCTGCCCAAGGCGCGCTTCTACGACGCGCTGGCGCTGAAGCAGGAAGGCAAGACGGACGAGGCCAAGGCCGCCTTCGACGCCTTCCTGAAGGACACGCCCGCCGATGCGCCGTGGCGGCCGATGCTGCTGGCCGAACTGCAGGACATGGGTGCGCGGCCGCCGGCCCTTGACCAGGAGACGATGGCCAATGCGCAGGCGATGGCGCCCGAAGACCAGCAGGCGATGATCCGCTCCATGGTCGACGGTCTCGAGGAGCGGCTCGCCGCCAATCCGGATGATCTCGACGGCTGGCTGCGGCTTATCCGCTCACGCGCCGTGCTGGGCGAAGCCGACAAGGCGAAGGCCGCGTATGACAAGGCCAAGGCGCAGTACAGCGGAAACGCCGATGCGCTGGCGAAGATCGCGGCCCTTGCAAAGGACATGAACCTGCAATGACCCGGAAACAGAAACGCCTGACCATGATCCTCGGCGGCCTCTCCGTCATCGGCCTCGCCGCAGGACTGGTGCTCTATGCGCTTTCCGACACCATCACCTTCTTCCACACGCCGAGCGACCTCGCCGAAACGGGCGTGAAGCCCGGCGAGCGCATCAGGCTCGGCGGCATGGTGGAGGACGGCAGCGTGAAGAAGGGGCCGGGCACGATGACCAGCTTCTCGGTGACTGACCAGATCGACTCGATCACCGTCTCCTACAACGGCATCCTGCCGGACCTCTTCCGTGAGGGGCAGGGTGTGGTGACCGAGGGCAAGCTGCAGGAAGACGGCAGCTTCCTCGCCGACACGGTGCTGGCCAAGCATGACGAGAATCACATGCCGCGCGAACTTGCCGACAGCCTGAAGGAAAAGGGTGTCAAGCTCGGCAAGGGAGCGGACAAGGCGGCGGAAGAGGGAGGCTACTGATGATCGAGGCCATGTTGCCGGAGATCGGGCATTTCGCATTGATCCTCGCCGTGGGCGTGGCGCTCTACCAATCCCTGGTGCCGCTCTATGGCGCGCAGAAGGGCGACGTGGCGCTGATGCGCACCGGCATTCCCGCCGCGGTCGCGCAATTCGCGCTGATCCTCCTGTCCTTCATGATCCTGACTCATGCCTATGTGGTCTCGGACTTCTCGGTGCAGAACGTGTTCGAGAATTCGCATTCGGCAAAGCCCATGATCTACAAGATCAGCGGCGTGTGGGGGAACCACGAGGGTTCGATGGTGCTGTGGGTGCTGATCCTGGCGCTCTACGGCTGTGCCGTCGCCCTGTTCGGGCAGAACCTGCCAATGGAACTGCGCTCCCGCGTCATCGCAGTGCAGGGCATGGTGGGCCTCGCCTTCCTGCTGTTCATCGTGCTGACGTCGAACCCCTTCCTGCGCATTGACCCGGCACCCATCGAGGGCAATGGCCTGAACCCGATCCTGCAGGACCCCGCCTTGGCCTTCCACCCGCCCTTCCTCTATGCGGGCTATGTCGGCCTCTCGATCGCCTTCGCCTTCGCGGTGGCGGCCTTGATCGAGGGCCGCGTGGATGCCGCCTGGGCGCGCTGGGTGAGGCCCTGGACGCTCGCGGCCTGGATGTTCCTCACGGTCGGAATCGCCATGGGCTCCTGGTGGGCCTATTACGAACTCGGCTGGGGCGGCTGGTGGTTCTGGGACCCGGTCGAGAACGCGAGCTTCATGCCCTGGCTGGTGGCGACCGCACTGATCCACTCCGCCGTGGTGGTCGAAAAGCGCAATGCGCTGAAGATCTGGACCGTGCTGCTCTCGATCCTCGCCTTCTCGCTTTCGCTGATGGGCGCCTTCCTCGTGCGCTCAGGCGTCCTGACCTCGGTCCATGCCTTCGCGGTCGACCCCGACCGCGGCCTGTTCATCCTGCTCATCCTGTGCTTCTTCGCCGGTGGTGCTCTCGCGCTCTTCGCCTGGCGCGCGCCGGCACTGAAGGCCGGCGGCCTGTTCGCGCCGGTGAGCCGCGAGGGCAGCCTCGTCGCCAACAACCTCTTGCTCTGCGTCTCCTGCCTCGCGGTGTTCGTGGGAACGCTCTATCCCCTGGCACTCGAGACCCTGACGGGCGAGAAGATCTCGGTGGGACCGCCATACTTCAACCTGACCTTCGGCCCGATCATCCTGCCGCTTCTGCTTCTGGTGCCGCTGGGGCCCTTCCTTGCCTGGAAGCGCGGCGACGTGAAGCTGGCCCTGCGCCGGCTGTGGATCGGGCTTGCCGTTGCGGTCGCCGTGGGACTTCTGGTGCTTGCCCTGAACGTCAGGGGACCATGGCTGGCGCCCGTCGGCATGGCGGTTGCCGCCTGGCTGGTGGTGGGTTCGCTCACCGACCTCGCCGCCAAGGTGGCGCTCGGCAAGGTGCCGCTGGCGGTGAGCTGGCAGCGCCTCGTGGGCCTGCCGCGGGCGAGCTTTGGCACGGTGCTGGCGCATGCCGGCGTTGGCGTGATGACGGCCGGCGTCATCGCCATCTCGCTGTGGAAGACCGAGGTGATCGTGGCGATGAAGCCGGGCGAGTCGTCAGCCGTCGCCGGCTACAACGTCACCTTCATTGGCGAAGCGCCGCTGACGGGCCCCAACTTCACCGGACGCGTGGGCAACTTCCTGGTCACCAAGGACGGCGAGGAGGTGGCGAGGCTCCGCTCCGAGAAGCGCGAGT
>JADCDC010000124.1 GCA_020252385.1 Aestuariivirga sp. | reverse complement strand
TCGCTGGTGATGCCCTTGGTCTCCCAATCCCCGAAGCGGGTGGGCTCCGGCCCCTGCCGGCCGTTCACCTCCTTCGGAAGCTTCACCTCCGCCTGCCGGCTGCGGCGCTCCGCGGCCTCCGCAAGGGCGCGCCGGGCTTCGGGCGTGAGACTCTTTTCGCCGTTCTGCTTGTCCACTGGTACCATTGCCATCATATGGAGGTGCTGGCAGATACTTGGCAAGGAGGAGATTGCCGGATGAACACCATGCGCACCGGATTGCTGATGGCGGCCCTGATGGGTCTGTTCCTGGCCGTCGGTTATCTGCTCGGCCGGGAGCAGGGCATGCTGATCGCCTTCGTCATGGCGGCCGGCATGAACCTGTTCGCCTACTGGAATGCCGACAAGATGGTGCTGCGCATGCATGGCGCGCGCCAGGTGGACCGCCAGTCGGCGCCGGAGTTCTACGGCATGGTGGAGGAACTGTCCCAGCGCGCCGGGCTTCCGATGCCCAAGGTCTACATCATGGACAATCCCCAGCCCAACGCCTTCGCCACCGGCCGCAATCCGGAGAATGCGGCGGTGGCCGCCACCACGGGTCTCCTGAAGCTTCTTGACCGCGACGAGGTGGCGGGCGTCATGGCGCATGAGCTGGCGCATGTGAAGAACCGCGATACGCTGGTGATGACCATGACCGCGACGATTGCCGGCGCAATCTCCATGCTGGCCAATTTCGGCATGTTCTTCGGCGGCCGGGACCGCAACAATCCGCTGGGCGCCATCGGGACGATCGCGATGATCATCCTCGCCCCGCTGGCGGCGATGCTGGTCCAGATGGCAATCAGCCGGACGCGCGAATATGGTGCGGATCGCGGCGGTGCGGAGATCAGCGGCCAGCCGCTGGCGCTCGCGTCGGCGCTGGCCAAGATCTCGGGCGCGGCGCACCGGATCGAGAACCGGACGGCCGAGGCGAACCCCGCGACGGCGCACATGTTCATCATCAATCCGCTGAACGGCCAGCGCATGGACGGGCTGTTCTCGACCCACCCGGACCCGCGCAACCGCATTGAGGCACTGAGCCGGATGGCCCAGGAGATGGGGGCCGTCGAGGCGGCACCCGGCCCGTGGAATGCGCCAGCCTCGGAGCGCACAGGCCCCTGGGGATGACGGAAGACGCCTCGCGGCCGCAAGGGCCGGACGTCCGAACCCTTGCGGTGATTCTCTTCCGTGCCTGCCGCGACCGAAGAATCAGCGTTGAGGAGGCGATCGAGGGCGACCGGCAGGCGGCAGGCCTTCCGGTGCGCGACCGGGCATTGCTGGCCAGCATCTTGCTGACGGCCTTCCGGCACCTGGGCGAGATCGAGGCCGTTCTCCGCCTGCTGCTCGACAAGCCCCTGCCCCGGAAATCGGGTGCTGCCCAGGACATCCTGATCCTCGGCGTGGCGCAGCTTCTGTTTCTCCGAATGCCGGCCCATGCGGTCATCGATCTCTCGGTGCGCGCCGCGAAGGCTGACCGCAACGCCCTGCACTTCGCTGGCCTCGTCAATGCGGTCCTGCGCAAGGCCTCGGGCCTCGGAGCGAGCCTGCTCGACGGGCTCGATGCGGCGCGGCTCAACACGCCCGACTGGCTCTGGAAGAGATGGACGAAAGCCTATGGCGCCGATGCCGCGCAGCGGATCGGCCTGTCGCACGCCGAAAGGCCGGGCCTCGACATCAGCGTCAGGGAAGATCCGGCCCATTGGCACGAGCGGCTGGGTGGCACGCTGCTGCCCAACGGACAGCTGCGGCTGCCGCCCGGCCACCCGCCGGTACCGGAGCTTGCCGGTTTTCACGAGGGCGGCTGGTGGGTGCAGGACGCGGCTGCGACGATCCCCGTTCATCTGCTCGGCGACCTTAGCGGCAGGCGCGCCCTCGACCTCTGCGCCGCGCCAGGCGGCAAGACGCTGCAGATGGCAGCACTTGGCGCGAGGGTGACGGCGGTGGACGTTTCTGACACGCGCCTTGGCCTCCTGCGCGCCAATCTGCTGAGGACCGGGCTTGCTGCGGACATTGTTGCCACGGACATGCTTTCCGATGCGCTGTCCGGTGAATGGGACGCCGTGCTTCTGGACGCTCCCTGCTCTGCCACCGGAACCATCAGGCGCCATCCGGAGCTGCCGTATCTGAGGCAAGAGAGCCTGATCGCGGAACTGGCGGGTCTCCAGCGCTCCATGTGGAGGAAGGCGGCGACGCTCGTGGCACCGGGCGGCAGGCTGGTCTATTCGACCTGTTCGCTCGAGCCCGAGGAGGGGGAGGCGCAGCTCAGATGGTTCCTCGGCTGGGACGACCGGTTCGAACTCCTTGCCCCCTCGCTCAGCTGGCTGCCACCAGAGTCGATTGGGCCCGGAGGTTCCGTCCGCACCCTGCCCTTCATGACGCTTGGCGAGGCCCAGGGCATCGACGGGTTCTTCGCGGCGGTGCTGCGCCGCAAGGCGTGAAACTTGTTCCTGCCGCGGGACATGCTATGCGGACCGCACCCGTCCCGTTGCCGAGGCCAAGATGAAAGAACCCGTGCGCCGTGCCCTGCTGTCCGTCTCCGACAAGACGGGGCTCGTTCCCTTCGCAAAGCAGCTGGTGTCGCTCGGAATCGAGCTGATCTCGACAGGTGGCACCGCAAAGGCGCTGGAAGCCGCTGGCCTGCCGGTGACGGAGGTCTCCTCGGTCACGGGCTTTCCCGAGATCATGGATGGCCGCGTCAAGACGCTCCATCCGCTGATCCATGGTGGCCTCCTGGGCGTGAGGTCGGACAGCGGGCATGTGGCGGCGATGGCGGAACACGCCATCACCCCGATCGGGCTTCTCGTCGTCAACCTCTATCCCTTCGAGGAGACGGTGGCGCGCGAGGCATCCTTCGCGGAGACGGTCGAGAACATCGATGTCGGTGGACCGGCCATGATCCGGGCCGCCGCCAAGAACCACGACTTCGTGACGGTGATCGTCGATCCGGCGGATTACGCGGCCGTGGAGGCGGAACTCCTGTCGAACGGTGGAATCACTGCGCTTGCGACACGGCGGAGGCTCGCGGCCAAGGCCTTCGCGCGCACGGCAAGCTATGATGCGGCGATCAGCCAGTGGTTCGCGCGGCAAACGGAAGAGACCTTCGGAGGTTTCTTCGCCACGGGCGGGGCGAAGATCCAGGCGCTGCGCTATGGCGAGAACCCGCACCAGCAGGCGGCCTTCTACGCGGTGCCGGGCAAGCGCTTCGGCATGACGGCGGCACGCCAATTGCAGGGCAAGGAGCTCTCCTACAACAACATCAACGACACCGATGCGGCGCTCGAATGCCTCGCCGAGTTCGAGCGATCGGGAGAGGCGGCTTGCGTGATCGTGAAACATGCCAACCCTTGCGGCGTGGCGACCGGCAGCGACCTGCGCGAAGCCTACGCCAAGGCACTCGCCTGCGATCCCGTCAGCGCCTTCGGCGGCATCATCGCCGTGAACCGCACGCTCGACGCGGAGACGGCAACCATCATCACGGACCTCTTCACCGAAGTCATCGTTGCGCCTGCTGCGAGTCACGAGGCTATCGCGGTCTTGTCTAGGAAAAAAAACCTGCGCCTGCTTCTGCTCGATGGCCACCCGATGACGGGCGGCGGGGTCGCGGTAAAGTCCGTGGGCGGAGGACTTCTCGTCCAGACGCGCGACGTGATGTCGGTCGATGACATGGATCTCAAGGTGGTCACACGGCGGCATCCCACGCCTGCCGAACTCTCCGACCTGCGCTTCGCCTTCCGTGTGGCAAAGCACGTCAAGTCGAATGCCATCGTCTATGCGAGGAACGGCGCAACGGTCGGGATCGGTGCGGGCCAGATGTCACGCGTCGATTCGGCGAGGATTGCCGTGCGGAAAAACGCCGATGTGTGTCGCGAGGCCGGACTCGCGGAAGCCTCGGTGAAGGGTTCGGTCGTGGCGTCCGATGCCTTCTTCCCCTTCGCCGACGGGCTGTTGCAGGCCGCCGAGGCCGGGGCGCCCGCGGTCATCCAGCCCGGCGGCTCACTGCGCGACGATGATGTGATCCGTGCGGCTGACGAGGCCGGACTGGCGATGGTCTTCACCGGGATCCGGCATTTCCGGCACTGACCGGCTCAGGACTGGAGCCTGCGGCAGATGTCCTCGAGCTGGTCGAGGGTGCTGTAGCTGATCTGCAGCATGCCACCCGCGCTGCCCTTATGGGTGATCTCGACCTTGAGGCCAATCGCCTCGGACACGATCTTCTCAAGCGCCCTTGTATCGGCGTCCTTCTCAGGCTTCGTCCTGGGCTTGCGGGGTGAGGAGGCTTCCCGCGCCAGGCCCTCGGCCTCGCGCACGGAGAGACCGAGCTTGATGATGCGGTCCGCAAGCTCGGCCGGCGAATCGGTTGCGACAAGCGCCCGGGCATGGCCCGCGGTGAGATTGCCCTCCTCGATCTGCCGTCTCACGGAGTCCGGCAGGTTGAGGAGGCGCAGGGTGTTGGCGATGTGGCTGCGGCTCTTGCCGATCGAGTCGGCAAGCTGCTGCTGGGTGTAGCTGAAGCGCTCCAGCAGCAGCCCATAGGCGCGCGCCTCCTCGAGCGGGTTGAGGTCGGTGCGCTGGATGTTCTCGATGAGCGCGATTTCGAGCGCCTCGCCATCCGAGAGCTCACGAATGAGGACAGGAACGTCGTGGATGCCGGCACGCTGGGCGGCCCGCCAGCGCCGTTCGCCGGCGACGATTTCATATTCGCCCTCGGCCAGCGGGCGCACCACGATCGGCTGCAGCAGGCCCTTGTCACGAATGGACTTCGCAAGTTCGTCGAGATCCGCTTCGCCAAAATGCTTTCGCGGATTGGTCGCGCTGGGCTTCAGGAGCTCGATCGGCATGTGTCGGAGCGTGCGCGCATCCTGCACCATGGCCTCTTCGCTGGCATCATCGCCGATCAGTGCGGCGAGCCCCCGGCCAAGTCTCTTCTTCGGTGCGGATGTCATGTCCATGTCTCGTCAGGCTTTCTCTTGCTTCGTCTCGGCGGCGGGGTCAGGCGGCGCGCAGATCGCGTTCGCGCCGGATGATCTCGGACGCGAGGCGGATATAGGCCTGGGACCCGACGCAGGCATGGTCATAGAGCAGCACGGGCTTGCCATGCGAGGGGGCTTCGGAAATGCGCACGTTCCGCGGTATGACCGTCTGGTAGACCTTGTCGCCCAGCACGCTCCGCACATCATCCGCCACCTGTTCGGAGAGATTGTTGCGGCGGTCGAACATGGTGAGCACCACGCCCTGGATCGACAGGCGCGGGTTAAGGCTGGTCTTCACGCGCTCCACCGTCTTGATGAGCTGGCTCAGGCCTTCCAGCGCGAAGAATTCGCACTGCAGCGGCACCAGCACCGCATCGGCGGCCGAAAGCGAATTGATGGTCAGCAGATTGAGCGAGGGCGGGCAGTCGACGAGGATGTAGCTGTAGCTGCGGTTCGGATCGGCCTTGGCGCAGAGAACGCCGATGGCATCGGCCAGCTGGTAGGTCTTCCGGTCGATGTCGGCGAGTTCGAGCTCGGCGCCCAAGAGGTCCATGGTCGAGGGCGCGCAATGGAGCCGCGGAATTCCCGACTCGACAATCACATCCGCCAGGGTCGCTTCCCCCAGCAGCACATGATAGGTCGAGGCCTGGTGAGCCCGGCGCTGGATGCCAAGGCCGGTGCTGGCATTGCCCTGCGGATCGAGATCGACGATCAGCACGTTTTCGCCGACGGCGGCCAGTGCGGTACCCAGGTTGATGGCCGTCGTCGTCTTGCCCACGCCGCCCTTCTGATTGGCCACCGCGAGGATGCGTGGCGCGCCCGGCGCCGCTGGGCTGTGAGACGGAAGATCAGACACGGGTGGCCTCATGGATCTCGAGAATAACGCCACGCGAATCGCACTGGCTCGCATGCTTCACACTCTTCATTCTCCAGCATTTGGTGGCTTC
>JADCDC010000123.1 GCA_020252385.1 Aestuariivirga sp. | reverse complement strand
CGCCATCGCCGGCGTGCTTGCGGGAATTGCCTCCGTGCTGTGGGTCGCGCAGCGCGGATCGGTCGATCCGCTCATGGGTGCGGCACCCGTCCTCAAGGCCTTCATCGCCACGGTGCTCGGAGGGCTTGGATCGCTGTCGGGCGCGGTGCTTGGCGGCTTCGTCGTCGGCGCCGTCGAAGTCTTCCTGCAGGGCTATCTTCCGGAATCGGTCGCGCCCTACCGGGAGGCGATCTCGCTGTCCATCATCATTGCACTGCTTGTCGCCCGGCCGGATGGGCTGTGGCCCGCTCAGAACGTGAACCGGAGCTGATGACATGCGCGTGAGGTCCTTGATCGAGCAGCACCTGCCGGAGTTCAGCAGCAGCGACACCCGCATTGCGCGCCTCATCCTCGAGCGCTATCCCGTCAGCGGCCTTGGCGGCATCGAGGACCTCGCCCGCCAGTCGGACGTCAGCCCGCCGACCGTCACGCGGTTCGTGAAGCGGCTCGGCTTCCAGCGTTTCGTCGATTTTCAGCGCGCCATAAGGCTCGAGGTGCAGGACAGCGAGAGTTCACCCCTTGCCCTGTTCAAGAAGCACCAGGGCAAGATGCCAAAGTCGGCGCATGCCGACAGGCTGATGGTCGATCAGATGGCGCGTTCCCTCCAGAAGCTTCTCGAGGCGCCCGTCCAGCGCGCGCTCGACCGCGCCGCCGCACTCGTGGGTGAGGCGCGGGCGAGGATCTACATGCTCGGCGGACGGTGGAGTTCCGCGGCGGCCCAGTATGCGGCCTTCCAACTCACCAGCCTGCGCGGCGAGGTTCATGTGCTGGTGCCGCAGGCATCGGGCCTTCGCGAGGACCGCATCGCGGACTTTCGGCGGAACGACGTGCTCGTGGCCTATGACTTCCGCCGATACCAGCCGGAAACGATCGCCTTCTGCCAGACCGCCAAGTCCCGCAACGTGCGCATCGTCCTGTTCACCGACCTCGAGCTTTCGCCCGTGGCCGACATCGCGGATGTGGTGATCCCCGTGACGGTGGAGACGACGACCCCGACCGACACGCTCGCGGTGGCGCTTACCGCGACCGATGCGCTGCTCGCGCGTCTGGTCCGGAAGCTCGGCTCCCAGGCCACGAAGCGCATGGCCATGCTGGACCAGATCCGCCGCCAGGCCAGCGACCCCAACGTTCATTGAAGGAAGACCACATGAAGCTCTCTCCCATTCCTGCCGTTGATGCGCCCGATGGCGCCTATCGCGAACGCCCGATCGAACCCCGCAAGACAGCGCTCCTGTCGATCGACATGCAGAACGCGGAGTGGTCGCGGGAGCGGATGGCGAAGGCGCGGGTGCCGGGCTCGCCCGAGTCGAAGTATCTCTACATCATGGAGAAGATCGAGAAGCAGCTGATCCCCAATCAGCAGCGTCTCCAGGCCGCCGCGCGCAAGGCGGGGATCGAAGTCATCTACACGACCATCGAAAGCTATACGCAGGACGGGCGTGACCGCAGCCTCGACCACAAGATCTCGAACCTCTTCTGCCCCAAGGGCTCATGGGAGGCGAAGGTCATTCCGGAGGTTGGGCCAGGGCCCAACGACATCGTGATCCCGAAAACCGCCTCGGGCATCTTCAACTCCACCAACATCGAGTATGTGCTCCGCAATCTCGGGATCGAATATCTGGTGATCTACGGGATCTGCACCGATCAGTGCGTGGAATGCGCGATCCGCGATGCCGCCGACCGGGGATTCCTGGTCACCCAGATCGAGGATGCCTGCGCTGCCAACGAGGAACGCCGGCATGACGTGTCCATCGAGCAGATGCGTGGCCATTATTGCCGCACCCGCACGACCGACGAGATCATCGCCGAGATCGAGGCCGTGTCGCGGCTGGCCTGAGGCCTGGAGCTGCCTGTGTATCGCCGGGAACTACTGCCGGGGCCCGTTGTTGGGCGAGTCCGGGTTGTTGGGACTGCGCGAAGGGGGCGGAGTCGGCGCTGGCCTCGGTGCAGCCGAAGGCTGTTGCGGGTCGGTCACGCTGCCGCCCGAGCCCGTCGTGGCGGCGCGGGTGAGGCCTGCGCAGCTTGACGTGGACTTGAAGCCGCGCGGAACACCTGCCTTGCCCGACAGGAAGGGAAAGGCGTCATCGCCGCGCGTTCTGATGCCGATGTCGCGCACGATGCCTCTGGGCCGGGTAATCGAACCATCTGGCCGCGCGATGAGGAACTGGCAGCGGCGTGTCAGTTGCTCGCACCTCTGTCTGGTGCAGAACTCCGCGGCCCCCGTCAGCAGGGTCACGGCCGTCAACCCGTCCGGCGCCACATAGATGTCGAAGGCCGTGCCGCGCACGCCGAGTGTGCCCGAGGGCGTGGTGATCCGGTAGGCGGAACTCTCCGACTTGCCGCTGATCCAGCGCAGCGTGCCCTTCGTCGCGCCGACGGCCAGTTTCTCCACCTTGGCGCCGCCGCGGTAGACATATTCATCGATGACGATTGTCGAATTGGGGCCGAGCGCCAGCTTCGTGCCGTCCTCGAAGACGAAGGCTCCGGTTCCGGAGGCGTTGCTCCTGATCCGCTCATCGCGGAAAATCGCATCGCCCTTAGAGAGTGCGCCGGACTGGCCCGTTACCTGGACGGAGGTGCGCACCACCTCGCCAACCCGCTCCGCCGCATTCGCCGCGGGCAAGGACATCGCCGCAGCAGCGATCAGGATACATGCATGAAGGCTGCGGAAAGCACGGTGTCTCGTCATGTCGCTTCTCGCCGATGGCTTTCGGATGCGGACTCTGCCCACACATCAAACTGTAGATCAAGCTTCAAAGAGGCTGAGCGTGCACCCAGCCGTTCGGGCAGATGTCACTCAGGAGGATGTTGCAACCTGTGGGCCTTCCAGTGCGAAGACTTTCTTCGCCGTGCTTTTCCCCTTGAGATTGATATCTCCGGCGAAGCGTGTGCTGAAGCCCGTGAGGCGGCTTGCCGTCTCCTCCGACAGCAGGATCTCGGCGCCCGCCTCCTTGCAGGCGGATTCGATGCGCGCGGCGGTGTTCACCGTGTCGCCGACAGCGGAGTAGTTGAGCCGGCGCAAGGTGCCCATGTTGCCCACGCAGGCGATGCCGGTGTTGATGCCAATGCCGATGCTGACGGGGCGGTCAGGCCCCAGTCCGAAGGCGTCGGTCCGGTTCAGCTCGGCCAGCGCAGCACTCATGCCGAGGGCCGCCTCCGCCGCGCGTCTCGGGTGATCGTCGACGTCGAGAGGCGCGTTCCAGAAGGCCATGATCGAATCGCCGATGTACTTGTCGAGCGTTCCCTCGCTTTCGAGGACGGGAATGCTCAATGCACCATGCAGAATGTTGAGGAACCTGACCGTCTCCTGTGGGGAGAGAGTCTCACTCAAGGGCGTGAAGTTCCGGACGTCCATGAACAGCACGGTGATGTCCCGGTTGACGCCGCCGAGGCGCAGGGCATCGGGGCTCTTCTCGATGCGGGCGAGAACGGCCGGCGACACATAGCGCTCGAAGGCCTCGCGGATGTAGCGCCGTTCCCGTTCGCTGGCGAGATACCAGAACGCGCTCGCCGCGAACACGGTCAGAAAGGCAGCACCCAGTGGCGCCAGCGGATCGACAAGCAGGGCATGCTGCGCGAAGAGATACCAGCTGCCTGCTAGACCGAAGAGCAGTGATGCGACCGCTGCCGCCAACCCCATGAGCGGCCCGAAGAACCAGATGATCGCCACCAGCAGCAGCGACAGGCCGGCAACGCCGATGATCTCCGCTCCCGCGGCCCAGGCGGGACGTTTGAGGAATTCTCCCGTCAGGATCTGCTGGATGATCTGCGCATGGATCGCGACACCGGGAACGGCCTCGCCCAGCGGTGT
>JADCDC010000122.1 GCA_020252385.1 Aestuariivirga sp. | reverse complement strand
GATGTCAGCACCGGAGAAGAAACCGGATGTGAACGACCGGCCCACATCGCCGGCACCCGTGAAGAAGTGGGTTCCGAGCTTGCGGGACTGCGTGTCTTCCACCGCCGCACCCGGCTGCGTGAAGTAGGCAGCGGAATTCCCCGTGCCGGTCGAGACTGCGTAGCCCTCGGAGGAGAACGAGAAGCCGCTGAAGCCCGACAGCTGATCTCCGGTCTGGATCAGCGAGAGGCGGCCCGCCTCCGTCTCGTGCACTTCGGACTGCATCAGGAGGGAGGAACTCAGGGCAGAGACCGCGTCTTCGGCAAGGCGGGACACCGGATCGGCGACATCAACCCCGTTCATCACGAAGCCGCGGCCATAGCTGTCGAACACCACCATGCCTTCGAGGGCGCCCTCGAAAGCGGAACTGCGGCCCATCGTCGAGGACCGCGTGAGGGTCGAAGTCGTAAGGTTCTGGCTGCTGCCGCTCACGGTGCCGCCCGTGGCGACGACCGTGGATCCGACCGGCCCCAGCGCCGCCGTCACGTTGAGCAATCCCCAGCCGAACACGCCGTCAACGCCGCGCACGCCGAGGTCGGTCGCCGACCTCTTCAGGATATCCGCCACTTGCGCAGGCGTCAGCAGGGTGTTGCCGGCAAGGGCATTCTGGAAGACCAGCGCTGCAGCACCCGCCACGTGCGGCGCTGCCATGGAGGTGCCGCTCATCGTGCCATAGGTGCTCCCGGGCAGGTCGGAGAGGATGTTTTCTCCCGGAGCAACGATGAAGAAGTTCTTGATCTTGTCGTCTTCGGTGCAGGTCGATGTGCGGGCGATGCAGGCTTCGCCGGGACGGTTGGAGAAGCTGGAAATCTGGTTGCTTGCATTGACGCTGCCGACGATCAGGAGATGCGCCAGAGCGGAACTCGCGTCGCCCTGATAGGTTTCGGTGGGCGCAGTGGCGCCGGTGTTGCCGGCAGCACGCACGAGAACCATGGAATTTGTGTAGTTGTCGAACAGGTCCAGTTCGCCATTCAGGAAGATATCGCCTCTGGCGGTCGGGCCGTAGCTCATGTTGACCACCTTCGCCCCAACCTCGACGGCCTTGTTCAGGGCCCGCGCGCCAAGGTCGGACGCGACCCAGCGGAAGTCGTCGAAAACCGGGATCGAGTAGAGCTTGGCCGTCGGGGCCACGCCGACGATGCCGGTGTTGTTCTGGCTGGCCCCCGCAATGCCCGCGACATGCGTGCCGTGCCTGTCGGTCCGCCGGTAGCTGCCGGAATACACGTTGATCACGGTGAGGCGGCCCCTCAGGTCCACGTGATTGGCATCCGCCCGGCCGTCGAGAATGGCGATGCCGACGTTCTGCGCGGCTGTGCGATTGGTGGAATTGGCGATGTAGGTGCTGAGATTGGTGTGCAGCGTCCGGTTCACCTGGATCTGGGTGAGATTGGACTTGTACTCCGTGCTGCTCTGCGCATGAACGGCCGTGACGGATGCCGTGAGCATCAGACATGCCGCGAGAGACCTGATCGTTCGCATGGTGACCTTCCGAACTGACGCCCGGCGCTGTACTGCTGCGACGCACCGGCGACACACCGGACATTACGAACTTGGCTTCCGAACCGCAACCCGAACCGCAGGCTCAATCAGCCGGAATTCAATTCTGGGTTTATGCTTCCTTCTATTCCGTATCGTCGAGTTCCTCGTGGATCTCCGCAATCAAGTCCAGACGTTCCGCGGCGCGCTCTCCGGCCCGCTCCGCATAGGCGACGGCCAGCAGGCGCACGGCGCTCGCCATCGCGGTGTAGGACGGTCCGAGGCCATGGCTCGCGACATGGCAGGACAGGGTTACGCTGGCGTATCTCTGCGCCCACAGGCTTCCCACCTGATCGGTCACCATGATGATGTTGACACGCGTGGTCTTTGCATAGTCCAGCACAGGCCTCAGAATGCGCGGGCGCGGCTTCAGCGTGATGACGACCAGCGCATCGCGCGGACCCATCATCGCGAGATCCTCGGCCCAGGAAGCATGATGCCGGCCGATCTGCATCACGTCGTGGCGGAGGCGGGCCATCAGCATGCGTCCGTGCGCGGCTATTCCTTCCTCGGGGCCCAGTCCGAGATACCAGACCTTCGGCGCGTCCTTCACGAGGCCCGCTGCCTGGTTGACGCGTTCGGAGCTCAGTTCCTCGAACGTGCGCGTCAGGTTGGCGATCTCGAGTTCGAGATGCGCGCCGATCGACTTGCCGAGTTGCCGCCGCGTCCTCGATCCGACCGAGAAGCGATAGGGCTCCGTGCGGTTCCTCTCCTCGCGCGATTGCTCGCGGACCTCGTTGAAGTCAGCATAGCCGAGGCTGCGGAACAGGCGCGCCGCCGTCGACTTGGAAACCTCGGCCAATTGCGCCATCTCCGTTGCCGAGTAGGTGAGGATGTCGTCCTTCCGCTCGAGGATGAGCCGCGCCAGCTTCTGCTCGGCGGGCGACAGCCTGTCATAGCACTCCTGGATTCTCAGGCTGAGGCGGACGGACATGTACCCTCAATCATGGTGAACGGATGCCACTTTCCAGGTGACAACCCGGATGATATGTGAAACCATCGTTTCAGGAAACTGAAACTTCGAAACAGCGCGGGGTCGATCGCGTGTCCAATTCCAAGATCATCCGCCAGCGGATCTGGGGCAAGCTTCATGAGGTGGCGAGGCCCGACACGCGCTTCCACATGAACTTCAACGAGGTGATCCCCGACTTCGAGGGAAGCGAGAGGGCGACCGAGCGGATCATGGGCATGGAGGCCTACAAGACCTGCAAATACGCCTTCATTACCCCAGACAACTGCCTCGTCGACCTGCGCCGCCACATGATCGCGGCGGGCATTCCGTTCGTCATGTCCACTTATGGAATCTACCGCGGCTTCCTTCTGATCGAGCCCGGAATGGTGCCCAAGGGCGCCGAACTCTACGCCGCCTGGCTCGACGGCATGGAACATTTCGCGCGCCCCATCTCGCTCGCCGAGATCGCGAGGCGCGGCCGCTTCGACCTCATGGTCACGGGCGCCTCCGCCGTCTCGATGGATGGCGTGCGCTTCGGCAAGGGTCACGGTTTCTTCGATCTTGAATGGGGCATGTTCACCGACCTCGGCATCGTGGACGAGGCGACGCCCGTCGTCGCCATCGTGCATGACGTTCAGGTGGTGGAGGACAAGCTCCATCCGAGTTCCACCGACATT
>JADCDC010000121.1 GCA_020252385.1 Aestuariivirga sp. | reverse complement strand
TATGTAGCACTCGCCTTCGATTACTGTGGCTGCGGTGAGAGCGGGGACCGGCGCAACCGCCCTTATGTGAACCCGTCCGAACGCGTCGAGGATGCGCTCAGCGCCATTGCCTACGTGGCCCAGCTGCCCTTTGTCGACCCCGGGCGGATCGGCCTGTACGGCATCAGCTATGGCGGTCCCGTGGCGATCTATGCCGCGGCCTACGACAGGAGAGTGAAGTGCCTGACGGTTGTTTCCGGGCCCGCGGACGGACCTGAGTTCCTCGCATCGTTGATGAGCCGGGAGGCTTGGGAGGCCCTTCTGGAGGAGATCGAGGCTGACCGCTCAAGCCGCGCCGTTACAGGCAAGTCAGCGCTGGTGCCTCTCACTCATGTTATCAGGTTTCCGGATTCTTTCTGGGCGAGGTATCGCCGCCTTGGCTCCAGTGACGAAAGCGAGTCTCTGCCCGAGACTGCCGGCCATGCGCCGGTCCCCATGCTCTCCCTCGAGAGCGCCGACTCCATGCTGAAATCCCTGCCGGGGACCGTGGTGCCGCTCGTAGCGCCAAGGCCTATTCTCTTCGTCCATGGTGAAGCGGACGATGTCGCAAAGCCTGAGCTTGCGAGAAGACTTTTTGACAAGGCAAGCGAGCCCAAGGCGTTCGTCATCCTGCCTGGCCTTGATCATATCGGCCTCGACACCGGAGAAGGTCTCAGGAAGCAGATCGCAATCGCTCTGCAATGGTTCGAGAAGCACCTGTTGACCTAGGCTGGTCCGGGTCATGGCTTCCCCAGCGGGTGACGCAAAGAAAGTATGAGCGATACGCGGAGAATGCCTCTTCCGGGAATGTCCGCCGCATCAGCCATCGGGTTCCCTTATGCGGACGCTGCTGGGTCAAGGTGGCTTGAAGAGAGATATCGTCCGGGCTTCTTCGTGTCGGGGATTAACGAATGGTCCACCGCCATGATCAGTCGAAGGTATCTGCCAGCGGCAAGAAAGACCGGCGGCAGTTCTAGCCGGGACTGGAGATCACTGCTAGTCCTCCTCTCGTTTCGTGCATCGATCAACAGTCGACCCACTACTCGTACGAACAGCCCTCGCGGCGGGCTCGGAGGGTGACCCGAGTGATCCCCACAACCTGCTGGTATCGAGAATCGTTCATGGACTGGCGGCGCTGGCACTCGTCAATCAACTGGCGAGCCTCATCCCGAGCGAACCGCAAGAGCACGCCGAGCGGCTCGAAGCAATCCTCGACTGCGCTCTGCCGCTGTTCAAAGACGCGGGCACCGGCGACGGAAAAGGGTGACGCCAAGTATCGGCGGCACAGTACCCCTTTTGAACCCAGTGCACTGAGTTCCGGCATGATGTCACTTTAGGCGCTGGTGGGTCAGAGCGAATGACAGTGTCCAACGTCGACCCCGCCAAGCCGCTCCGGGGGTTCAGCGGCAGAAGCGATTCTTGACAATAGTTCTATGGAGAACTATTATTGTTCTCTGTCGAACTATGGAGCAGGCAATGAAACTCACGCGGCGCAAGATGATTTTTCTCGTTGGTGGAGGGGCCGTTCTGGCGGCGGGCGGTGCTTTTGGCTATGCAGCCACCCGCACCCCCCAGACCGCTTACCTTCCCTGGGAGCGGGCGGGCAGATACGAGGACCCGCGCTTGCGCGCCCTCTCCTGGGCGCTGCTTGCCCCGAACCCGCACAATCGCCAGCCTTGGTTGGCTGATCTATCCGAGGACGGCGTCATCACGCTACACGTGGATCGCGACCGACTACTGCCGCACACGGACCCGTTCAACCGGCAGATCACCATCGGACTGGGGTGTTTTCTGGAACTCCTGCGCATGGCGGCAGCAGAGGATGGCTATCGCGCCGATGTTACGCCTTTCCCGCAGGGCGCAAGTGCCGCGGCCCTCGACCAACGCCCGATCGCGCGCATCGCCCTGATATCTGACCCGGCGGTCGCGCGCGATCCCCTTTTCGCGCTGGTTCCTTCCCGGCGCTCCAACAAGGAACCGTTCGATGTGAACCGTTCCCTCGCACCCGAGATGCTGACCCAGATGGCCATGGCCGCACGGAATGGCACGCGGTTCGGCGGCACCATCGATCCGGCGGAAGTTGGCGAATGGCGCGCATTGACGCGCGAAGCGCTGCGGATCGAGGTCGAGACGCCCCACACCTATCAGGAAAGCGTCGATCTGTTCCGAATCGGACGCCGGGAAGTGGATGCGAACCCGGACGGCATTGATTTCTCGGGCCCGATGTTCGAATCCATGCACCTGACCGGCATGTTCACCAGAGAAATCGCCGCCGACCCGACCAGTTTCGCCTTCAAGGCCGGCATGGACGCAGTCTATGCCAATGCCGATACCGCGATGGGGCATGTCTGGCTGGTCACCGCCGACAACAGCCGCGAAACGCAGATCGCCACGGGCGCGGACTGGCTGCGCGTCAATCTTGCGGCGACGGCACAGGGCCTCGGGTTCCAGCCGCTGAGCCAGGCCTTGCAGGAGTTCCCCGAGATGGCAGGGACCTACGCCCGGGTGCATGAACGCCTTACGCCTGAAGGGGGCACCGTTCAGATGCTGTCGCGCATCGGCTATGGTCCACTTGTCGGAAACAGCCCGCGATGGCCATTGGAGAGCAGGATCATGAATGCCTGATAGCGTAATGCCCGACTACTTCCGGCTCTTCAACGAGATCGGCATCATCGGGCAACTCTCGCGTAGCCTGCTGGAAGCCCGGTTGCCGCCAGGCTTTGTTGCGGCACAGTTCTCCGTGTTGAATCATCTGGTGCGGGTCGGCGATGGCAGAACCCCGCTTGCCCTTGCCCAGGCGTTTC
>JADCDC010000120.1 GCA_020252385.1 Aestuariivirga sp. | reverse complement strand
TGTTGATGCGCGTGTCGCTCAGGATGCGGCGGTCGAGCCAGCGGTTGAACAGCTTGGTGGCGATGATGCCTGCGACCAGGATGACGAGCATCACCAGCATGACGGCGGGCGAGATGGTGATCTCGCCGATCTTCACGCCCATCGCCAGGGTGTTGTAGAAGCCCGCGAAGTCGACCCAGGTCAGGGTCCACAGCAGAACCAGGAGCGGCACGCCGGTGATCACCAGGAAGAGATCGACTGCGGTGCGGAAAATGAGACCGAGGCGATCGATGCCGCGCTCGCCGAGCCCCGTGATGCGCCGCAGGAAGACGCCGAAGCCCGACTGCGGATCAAAGCTCGCGGTGACCGCCGCGTTGAAGAGGTAGTAGAAGATGAACAGGCAGCCGAGCACCATCGAGGTCTTGACCATCTGGTGCGCGATGTAGTCGGCCAGCGCCACATAGCCCGCGAGGAGTGCTCCGAAGCCGAGGAGGATCAGCACCCAGAAGAGCGGGACAAGCGAGGACACCCAGCCGAAGAAGATCTTGCGTCCGGACTTGTTGGCGAGCCCGTCCTGGTTCTTCGTCACGTAGAGGATGAGGCTCATGAGGCACAGGAGCGCCAGGGCCGCCAGCGCCGACTGGCCGAAGGTGTAGTTGACCGGGAGGTAGAGCCCCTCGGCGACCTTGCCGAGCTGCGAGTTGAAGGTGGCGACGAATGCGGTGATGGCGGCCAGCACCGTGAACCGCGAGGCCGCGCGGTCGTCGAGATCGACCACCCGCCATTCGGGTTGGCCCGGCGCCGCCGTCCGCCGCGCCAGAACGTAATAGAAGAATACCGAGCAGATCGTCGTCACCGCGGCGTTCCAGACGAGCCAGAGCCGCGGCGTGAAATAGCCGCTCGCATCGAGCGACAGCCTTATCGGCAGGAACAGGATGACGAGCGCGGCCGCCGTGGTGATCAGGCCCCTGACGATGCGCCACAGCCTCGTCATGTCGTCGATCGAGCGGTTGCGCGAGGCGTAGCGCTCCATCCAGCGCCGCGCCCAGCGTTGGATGAAGATGTAGCCGCCGAGGAAGATGATGATGAAGACCGGCACGAGGAGGAGCCCGATCGGGTCCCCCGTCGGACCGACCTGCGACCACCAGTTACGGAACAGGAGGCCCAGTCCGGAGGTGAGCACGCCAAGGCCCACGCCCATGTCGTACCACAGCGACGGATTGAGGATCGACCGGTTGCGGTCAAAGATGCGTTCGAAGAACTGGTCGCGCTGCAGGGCCGATACGCGGCCGGCACTCTGCTCCGCCTCGACGGCGATGACGTCGAACTGCGACTTGAGGCTCTGCAGCTTATCGCGCGTGGCGGTGAGATCGGCGCGCGTCTTGGCGATCGCTGCATCCTCGCTGGCCCCCGCCGCGGGCGGCGCGCCAAGCGAGGCGATCTGCTGGTTCACTTCGGCCAGCGGTGCTGTGAGCTTCTGGGCGCGATCAGCTGCGCTGGTGCGCAGGCCTTCGAGCTCGGCGCGCGTGTCGGTCAGGTCCTTCTCGGACAGCGCCGGACGGCGCAGAAGCTCCGTCACGCGGTCGAGATCGGCGCGGAACTGCTGCAGCGCCCGGTCGCTCTGGCCAAGGATGGCCTGGTCGAAGGCGAGCGCGGCCGACAGCGAAATCAGGAGGGCGCAGAGGGCCGCGAGCGCGAACCTCATGACACGCATGGCTACACCAACCGGCTCTGGTCGATCGCCGCCGCGATGAAGGAGCTGAACAGCGGGTGCGGGTCGAAGGGCTTGGACTTGAGCTCCGGGTGATACTGGACGCCGATGAACCAGGGATGATCCGGATACTCGACGGTTTCCGGCAGGAGGCCATCGGGCGACATGCCGGCAAAGCTCATGCCGGCCTCCTCCAGCCGCTCGCGGTAGCGGGTGTTCACCTCATAGCGGTGGCGGTGGCGCTCGGAGATGCGGGTCGTGCCATAGATGCCGGCGATCTTGCTGCCTGGCTTCAGGCTGGCGTCGAAGGCGCCGAGCCGCATGGTGCCGCCCAGGTCGCCGCCGGCCTTGCGGATCTCGAGTTCGTTGCCCTTCATCCACTCGGTCATGGTGCCGACCACGGGTTCCGCCGTCTCGCCGAACTCGGTCGAGCTCGCATTCTCGATGCCGCAGAGCGAGCGCGCCGCCTCGATGCAGGCCATCTGCATGCCAAAGCAGATGCCGAAATATGGAACCTTGCGCGTCCTCGCGAAGGTCGCGGCCTTGATCTTGCCTTCCGAGCCACGCTCGCCGAAGCCGCCGGGTACGAGGATGCCATGCACGCCTTCGAGATAGGGGGCGGGGTCCTCCTTCTCGAAGACCTCCGATTCGATCCACTCGAGCTTCACCTTCACCTTGTTGGCGATGCCGCCATGGACCAGGGCTTCCTGCAGCGACTTGTAGGCGTCGAGCAATCCTGTGTACTTGCCCACGACCGCGATCGTCACCTCGCCCTCGGGCTGGGTGATGCGGTGCATGATCTCGTTCCAGCGCGACAGGTCCGGCTCGCGGACGTCCTTGAAGCCGAAGATGTCGAGGACCTCCTGGTCCAGGCCCTCGCTGTGATAGGCGCGCGGCACGTCGTAGATCGACTTGACGTCGAGCGCCTGGATGACGGCCGAAGGGCGCACGTTGCAGAACAGCGCGATCTTGCGCCGCTCGTTGATCGGGATCTCGCGGTCCGCGCGGCAAAGAAGAATGTCGGGCTGGATGCCGATCGAGCGCAGCTCCTTCACCGAATGCTGTGTGGGCTTGGTCTTGAGCTCTCCCGCGGTCGGGATATAGGGCAGAAGAGTCAGGTGGATGTAGAGGCAGTCACCGCGCGGCTGTTCCTGCCCGAACTGGCGGATGGCTTCGAAGAAGGGCAGCCCCTCGATGTCGCCCACCGTGCCGCCGATCTCGACGAGGACGAAATCATAGCCCTCGTTGCCGGTGCGGATGAAGTCCTTGATGGCGTCGGTGACATGGGGAATCACCTGCACCGTGCCGCCGAGAAAATCGCCGCGCCGCTCCTTGGCGATGATCTCCTGGTAGATGCGTCCCGTGGTGATGTTGTCCTGCTTGTTGGCGTGCCGTCCGGTGAAGCGCTCGTAATGGCCGAGGTCGAGGTCGGTCTCCGCCCCGTCGTCGGTGACGAAGACCTCGCCATGCTGGTAGGGGCTCATGGTGCCGGGATCGACGTTCAGATAGGGGTCGAGCTTCCTGAGACGGACCGTAAAGCCCCGTGCCTGCAGCAACGCACCCAGTGCTGCCGAGGCCAGACCCTTGCCGAGAGAGGAAACCACGCCGCCGGTAATGAAAATATATCGCGCCATGGAACTCCACCCTATCGGGTTCAAATCACGATTCGAAGCCCGGAAACGCTGTTTCCGGGCTTTGTGGATAACTCAGCGAATCACGAGGGTTACGGTGTGACCGGAACCTGGGGCTGGGCGGGTGCGGCGGGCTGGGCGGGGGCCGCCGGGGCCAGCTGCGGCAGGACCGAGCTGCCGCTTCCTTCCGCCGGTGCCGTCTGGTTGCCGGTGGCCGCCGGCGGCGTGACGCTGTCGACGATCGATCCGCCGCCGCGCTGGGTGGCGATCACCGTGAGCGCGATCGAGGTGCAGAAGAAGGCCACAGCCAGATAGGCGGTCGTGCGGGTCAGCGCATTGCCCACGCCGCGCGCGGTGAACAGGTTGCCCCCTCCCCCGCCGCCGCCGCCACCGCCGATGCCGAGCGCGCCGCCTTCCGAGCGCTGCAGCAGCACGACCCCGATGAGCGCCAGGGCAATGATGAGGTGGATGACGAGGATAAGGGTTTCCATGGACTGTCCGGTCTGAATGGGCGAATTGAGGGCCGCTTTAGCGGTTTGATATGGGAAAGGCAACCGGCGGAGGCAAGGCCGGACGGCACCCCTTTCCCCGGTGCGGAGCGCCAGAAAAAAGGCCCGCGCCCCTCATTCAGAGGTGCGCGGGCCTAGGGACTTGGGAGGAAATCTTACTTGGGGGCCTTGACGCCGAAAGCGGCGAGCGAGGCTTCGAAGGGCTTGAAGGCTTCCTTCGCGGTGCTGATGTAGAGCTCGTTCAACTTGGTCATCTGGGCGACCATGGCGTCATAGCTCTCCTTGGCGAAGGCCTGCTGGGCCTCGAGCGCCTTCTCCATCGACTTGGCGGCGGTGAGCTTCTCGAAAGCGGCCGTGCTCTTCTCCAGCGACTTGCGCGAGAACTCGGCAGTCTCCTGGGCCATGGCCTGCATGCCCTTCGTCAGAGCGGTCGAGGAGGCGACATAGGCCTCGAAACCGTCTTTGCCGAAGGTCTGGAATTCTTCAAAGGACTTCATCATGAGCGTGGTCTCCCTCTAAGCAGATGCGATGGACGTTAATATGTGCACTGCAACATGAAAGTCAACAGACTTTTGCGTTGCAACATCCTTATCCTTTGGTATTGACGCATCGTACGGTCTTTACCTCCTGCTAACCGGGGCTGTTTCAGATGGCTCCGGGACGAAGGGTTGTGGGGAAGGTCCGATCGGCGGGTTGGCCGGTTGCGCCGCATTGTGTTATTGGTCGGCGGTTTTTCCGGTCGGCCACGTTGGGTGGAGTTGGAATGTCAAAGTGTGGTTTCAGGGGCGGGGTCTGGCGTGCCGGCATGCTGCTGCTGGCATTCGCAATGCTGGCGGGACTGTTCGCCCCCGCTGCCCAGGCCAACCCCAAATTCGCGGCCATGACGGTCGACGCCCGGAACGGCAAGGTGCTGTTCTCGTCCAATGCCGATGCGACCCGCCACCCCGCGTCACTCACCAAGATGATGACGCTCTACGTGCTCTTCCAGGAACTGAAGGCCGGCAGGCTGAGCCTCGATTCGCCG
>JADCDC010000012.1 GCA_020252385.1 Aestuariivirga sp. | reverse complement strand
GATCTCGCGCAACCGCGTGAAGAGCGGTGCTGAACGGCACTCCATGATGAAGGACTTCGGGGTCTGAAGGCTGCCGGCATGCGGACCGAGAACATAGGGAATCCCGAAGCCGTAAGCGGGTGAGGCATAGCGCAAGGCCAGCGGGGTCAGCTGCTGGATGATGTCGAACCGACCTCCCGCCTTCAGCTCCTCGGCGATCCAGCGGCGTGCCCGAGCCGCGAACAGCGGATATGCCGGCTTCAGCATGGCAGACACGCGTTCGAGGCGCTTCGGCAGCTGCGGTTCCGGCCATTCGATCACGCGGGTCTCGGGCAGCTGTGCCGAGGCCGGCGTTCGTCCATGCCGCGACTGGGTCAACAGCGTCACATTCGCGATCGCGCTCATGTGCTGCACCCAGCGATGCGCCCAGAAGGCCTCGCCCACATCCGTTTCGTCGCAATTGGGAGCGATCAGCAGGACGTCAAGACGGCGGGCGCTCATTGCTTTACCCTCGGCCATGCGGCGCGAAAGCCGGCGACCACACCCTGGAAGTGGCCTCGTCGATCGAGGGATCTACGCTCGCGCAGGCTCTTGCCCGTCCAATAGACATAGCGGCTCGCATTGAAGGCCAGCAGGATCAGCCAGGCGGCTGCGGCGGAGATGAGCCCGCCATGCTTTCGGTGCAGCCTCACCGTGGCCTCGCTCAGCATCAGGTCACGCTTCGAGTTCAGCGACTTGCTGCTGCCGCCGCCGAAGTGGGTGATCGTTCCCACCGGCGCGAAGCGCACGGCGTAGCCATGCGCCAGGAAGCGGCGGCACCAATCGGTTTCTTCGCCAAAGAAGAAGAAGTCCTCGTCCAGCAGCCCGACCGCCTCGGTCGCATCACGCCTCGTCATCAGATAGCAACCCGAGACCACGTCGACATCGCGCTCGTCATCCCGCTGCCAGTCGTCCATCCGGTAGCGCTTCGCGGCGGAGAGCCCGGGAACCTTGAACAGGCCGGTCGTCAGCAGCACCAGGTTGGACAGTGTTGGGAACTGGCTGCAGGTGGTCTGCACGGTGCCGTCCGCGTTGAGAACGCGGCACCCCATGACGCCGACCTCCGGATTGCGGTCCAGGTAGTCGATCGATGCATCGATCACGCCGTGATGGACCAGCGTGTCGGAGTTGAGAAGCAACAGGTGGCGTCCCGTCGCCACACCGAGGGCCTGGTTATTGGCCGCCGCGAAGCCCCTGTTCTTGTTATTGCGGATGAGCTTCACGTCGGGGAACGCAGCCTCGACCATCTCGGGCGAGCCGTCGGTCGATCCATTGTCGACGACGAACACCTCGAGTGTCGAGCGCGTACCGCTGTCGAACAGGCTTTCGAGACAGTCGCGCAGCATGGATTGCGTATTCCAGCTCACGATGACGACCGACAGGTCTGGACGCACCTCAATGGTGCCGGTAGGTGCCATGGCTTTCTCCTTCATGGGCGAAATGGTCTGGTTCTGAATAGTTGTTGATTGCCGGTGCCTTGGGGCGTTCCATGAGCCAGGCGCCCGCGCCAACGACGAACATGAAAAACCCGAATGTGTTGTTCCAGAGATGCACGGTGCAGGCCGCGACCGCCGTGCCGACGATGGTGACGATCCAGCCCATGCGGCAGAATTCCCATGCCTGGTCGCGGCCCTTCTGGCCTGCGGCCCTGAACAGGATCAGCAGGATGGCGATGGCAAGGAAGATCAGCGCCGGCAGGCCGTAGCGGACGGCCACCACGAGCCAGAAATTGTCCATGCTCGTGCTCATCCACGGCGCGCGCACCCATTCTCCGAGCCCGATGCCGAGCAGCGGATGGCGGCCGACCTCGGCGGTTCCGTATTCCCAGATCAGGATGCGGTTGTAGGAGCTGCGTGCGGAGAAGGATGCATAGCTGATGAAGACCTTCACCGGGGAGCGGTTCGAGAGAAGGCTCACCACCACCAATGACATGACGAAAAGCCCGATCAGTATCGCCCAGCGGCCCGGCAGGCCCCTGGTGACATAGGCCCAGCCGGCAAGGGCGATCTGCACGCCGACCATCATCCACGCCCCGGCCGAGAGCGAGACGAAGGAGGCCAGCACGATGCAGATGATGATGAGCCAGCTGCGCAGGGGTGACAGGATCGGCCGCGCCACGAACCACGCGGTGGCAAAGGCCATGGAGCAGAACACGCCGAAGAGGATCGGGTGCTCGAAGGAGCCATAGGCGCGCGCAAGGCCCATGCGCGGCTCGATGAATTGCAGGCCAGGGCCGCCAAGCACGGCGCGGAACGTCTCGCGGACGAAGTGCGTATGCGTCACCGATTCCGGAAGTGCGACTGCGAGAAGACCGCAGATGACGATCGCGATCAGGATCGAGAGCGCCTGGAAGTCGGCCACGTTGCGGATATAGCGCCGCCCCATGGCATAGGCACCGAAGCACTCGACGAAGTAGATTCCGCCGCTTTCCAGCGCCTGTGCGAAGCCGCCATAGTTTCCAAGCGCGATGATGCACCACACACCATGCGCGATGACCGCGAGGTCGACACCGTTCAGCGGACCTGCCTTGCCCGACAGCAGGTGGATCATGTTGGGCACGACCATGATCAGCAGGATGACCCGATAGGGAGACAGCCTCAGGGATCCGATCGCCACGGAGGTTTCCGGCGGCATGATGAATGCGATGACGAGCAGCACAACCGGCAGGGCCAGCCAGGCCTTCTGCCGCTCCTGCATCTGTTGCCGTGGCGGCGCCACGGCATAACCATCATCCCAGGTGGTGGAGGTCACGCGCCGTCGCCTCCTGCCGGCGTTTCCGATACCCACAGGCGGCGGCGGAAGGCGCGGCGCATGGTGCCCACCACGGAGGCGAGCTTGTCGCGCATGCCAGTGCGCTTGAGCCACAGGCTTTCGAGCTTCCAGCCCCGATAACGGGGAGCCGCAAGGCCGAGGATCCGAAGACCCAGCAACCTGCCGAAGAGAATGCGGCGTGTGCGCGCCAGATTGGGCTGCGCATCGGCAAGTGAGGTGAGCGGGCGGCGTTCGGCGACGAGAGCGCCCGCGGCAATCGCGGCGCGCAGGAAGTCACGGCCGCGGGCACTGCGCACCACGATGAGCGAGGAACCCTGCTGG
>JADCDC010000119.1 GCA_020252385.1 Aestuariivirga sp. | reverse complement strand
CTTTCCCGCCTCGTTGCTGGCGGAGAGGATGTTGAGGCCGGAGCCCAGCCCCTCGATCCGCGCCGGCTTCGCGAAGCGTCCGCAGCCCTCGACGGCGACATGGGTGAGCTTCATGCCGCCCTCGTCATCACGAAGAGCTGCACCAGCGCCTCCTCCGCACGGCGGCGCTCCGCGTCACTCATGGCGGGATCGGCGGCTTCCGCCTTCAGGCGCTCGGCCGCCTCGCGCAGCACGCCGCCGAAGTCGATCTTCTCCAGATCCTCCATCGTGGGACGCAGATGCAGGCCCGAGAGATCAGGCTCGAGCCAGAACATCGCCGCCTCGAGTGCCATGAGCCGCTGGGAGAGCTCGGCGCGTGCGGTAAGGTCCAGCGTTCCCTTGAGCGACAGCCGCATCAACAGGCTCGACAGGTCCGGCAGGGCGCGCAGCCTGTCCTCGAGCGAGCCGGGATCTTCCGCGCCTGAAAGCTCTTCCGAGAGGCTCAGCCAGCGATAGGCGCCGGTGCGCCGTGGGCTGACGATGGGCGGGGCGCCGGGCCCCGCGATCTCGACGAGCAGCGCCTGGCCCAGCTCCTGGCTGTTGAAGCGGTCGGCCTCCGGCGTTCCGGCATACCAGGTGGAGGGTCCGATCTTCAGCGTGCGGTGCCAGTCGCCGAGTGCGAGATAGTCGAGGCCGGCGCGCGTCGCCCGGTCGGGCGCGATCTCGTTCTTCGCCTCGCTCTCGGAGCCGAAGCCGGTGACGGATCCATGGGCCAGCCCGATGCGAATGAGGCCGGGGGCACTTTCCGCCCGGTCCATCCATTGGGTGAGGTCGCTCGGCTCGCTGCGGCGGCGCAGCGGTGCGGGGAGCAGCACCGCCTCATCGCCCAGTGCCACGGGCTCCGGGCTGAGATGAAGGCGGACATTGGCGGGCAACCCTCCGGCCGCCGCCCGGTCCCACAGCCCGTTGCCGCGGTGAAAGTCATGGTTGCCCGGAATGACGTGCCAGGTCACGTCGGGAAAGGCCCGCATGCGCTCCAGGGGTTCCATCAGCGTGCGTGGGGCGGGGGCGTCATTGTCATAGAGATCGCCCGCCACCAGCACGGTGCGGGCCTCCTCCTGGCGGGCGAGCCTGCCGATCGCCTCCACCGCGGCGAGCCGCGCCTGGCGCAGCACGCTTTCCCGTTCGCCGAAGTTGCGGAACGGCTTGCCGATCTGCCAATCCGCCGTGTGGATGAATCGCATGGCGTCAGAATGGGATCGGCCAAACCGCGCGTCAACCGCCGTGGCCTTGCATGCGATTGTTGTAGCAAATCCACAATCGGTTCCCCATATACTCGCCCGTAATCGAGGAGAGCTTCCATGTCACTGCTGTTGAACATCATCTGGATCCTGCTGGGCGGCGCCTGGATGGCGTTCGGATGGCTGGTCGCGGCCGTCATCATGGCCATCACCATCGTGGGCATTCCGTGGGCGAGGGCGGCCGTCAACATCGCGCTCTACACGCTGATGCCGTTCGGCTACACCGCCGTCGCGCGTGACCGCCACACCGGCGAGGAGGACATCGGCACGGGCTTCCTCGGTGCGATGGGCAACATCATCTGGCTCGTCTTCGCGGGCTGGTGGCTGGCGCTCGGCCACGTCATCACCGCGGTGATGCTGGCGGTCACCATCATCGGCATCCCCTTCGCCTGGGCGCACCTGAAGCTCGCCGGCATCGCGCTGTGGCCGATCGGCAAGACCATCGTGCCCAAGGACCAGACCATGCCCGCCCACCGGGCGTGATCGGCTTCACCTGATCTTCGCCGCGACGCTCAGGCTTGAGCCGTCGCGGCGGACCAGGCCCTGCGCGACGTCACAGAACTCCGCCGTCGCGACATAGTCGAGAAAGCGCGCAACATAGTCTGCCGCCTGCTGCCGCGTGGGCTCGGTAGAGGTTCCGCGCCAGATGCTCCATCGCCGGTCCCATGCGGTGCGCAGCGCTTCAACCAGGTCATGACGGTTCCATTGCGCGGCCAGCCAGTGCGGCCAGGGCGAGGCCGCGATGAAGGACTGGTAAAGGCGACAGGCCTCCATGTCGGGGAACAGCGGCTTGTGGGCGCCGAAGCGCTTCCATGGCTTGTCATGGCCGCTGTAGTGGACGATGGCCGCCTCGATCTGCGCATACAGAGGCATGTAGATGTCGCGCCGGGCCGGCATGTTCCACAGCGGGGAGAGCGAGGCGAAGCGGCCGTCGAGAACGGCATTCAGGCTGTCTTCATCGGGCAGGGGGCAGAGCGCGGGGTTGCGCCGGATGAAGTCGAGGCAGCGTTCCGCGAGGCGCTCCGCCTTCCATGCGTCAACGTCGATGAGCATGACGCCCGAGTTGAAGTAGCGGTAGGGTTCGGTCATGCCCAGTTCCGCGAAGTGCCCCCATATGGTCTTGCGCTCCGCCTCGGTGCGGCACAGCATGCCGCGCCGGTTCGCCGCGACGGGCATGCCACCAAGGTCGAGGCTGAACAGCACGCTCACGTCGGCATGCAGCGTGAGGTCACAATCGAGATAGAGGATGCGCCGATAGCGCCCGGCGAAGCGCTCCGCCAGCGTGAGCTTGACGAGCGTTGCCGCGGTGAGGCGGCCGGCCTTGTCGAACACGCTGCGCAAGTCATCGAAGCTGATCGCCTCGTGACGGATGCCGTTGGCCGCCATGAACTGGCGCTCCGTGGGCCCCGCCGCCGCGAGATCGGTGACGATCACCGTATCGAAAGCCGCCGACCGCGCTCCGGCATGGGTTCGCGCGGCATGCGCCACGAACATCGCCGGCACGATCATGTTCGCGTCGGTGCACAGGATGATCGCGTCAAGATTGTCCATTCGAACCGTTTCGTGCCGATCTGGCGGGGCTTCCGTGCTGGAACTTCTAGAGTGCGTTGCTTAGGATTGGCAAAGCAAAGTTGGGGAATCATCCACGCCATGACTCTTGGGCGATGGGCGCCGGGCGACATGGCTTCGTGCCTCGCCGCGGCGCAGGGCGCGGACCTTCTCGTGGTGGGTGCGGGCTTCTATGGCGCGACGATTGCCGAAAGGCTTGCGGCCCAAGGCCGCCGCGTCGTGGTGATCGACTGCCGCGCCCATATCGGCGGCAACGCCCATTCGAGCGCCGATCCCGAAACCGGTATCGAGGTCCACAGCTATGGGCCGCATCTCTTT
>JADCDC010000118.1 GCA_020252385.1 Aestuariivirga sp. | reverse complement strand
CACCGGCTGCGGCCTGAAGCTGTTCGAGCGCGAGGCCTTCCTCGACCTGCCCTTCCGCCTCTACCGCGAAGACCCGAACTGGGTGGCGCCGCTCTATCTCGAACGCCGGGAACACCTGGACCCGAGGAAGAACCCCTATTTCCAGCACGCCGAGGTGGCGCTGTTCCTGGCCGAGAAGGGTGGGAGGACGGTGGGGCGCATCTCCGCGCAGGTCTGCCGGCTGAGGAGCGAGCGCTATGGCGACAGCGTGGGGCAGTTCGGCTTTCTCGAGGCGGAGGACGATCCCGCCGTGTTCAGGGCGCTTCTGACGGCGGCCGGCGACTGGCTGGCGGCGCGCGGCATGCGCCGCATCCAGGGCCCCTTCAACTTCTCGATCAACGACGAGATGGGCCTCCTGATCGACGGCTTCGGAACGCCGCCCTCGATGATGATGGGGCATGCGCTCCCCTATTATGCCCCACGGCTCGAGGAACTGGGCTTCGCCAAGGCCAAGGACGTGATCGCCTATCTTTACGAAGACTCGGGCGATATCCCGCGCGCCCTCAAGGCCGCCCATGACCGCGCCCTCGCCCACCCCGACATCCGGCTCCGCCCGCTCGACAAGAAGCAGCTCACGCGCGAACTCGAGGTCATCGTCTCGATCGCCAACGATGCCTGGTCCGACAACTGGGGCTTCGTGCCCTGGACCCAGGAGGAGATGACCGCACTCGGCAACAATCTCAAGATGCTGGTGACGGGCGACTACATTGCCATCGCCGAGTACAAGGGCGAGCCCGCGGCCATGGCGGTGTCGCTCCCCAACATCAATGACTGGATCAAGGGGCTCAACGGCAGGCTCCTGCCCTTCGGCTGGGCGAGCCTGGCCTACAACCTGCTGGGCCGCCCGCCGCGCTCCGTCCGCATGCCGCTGATGGGCCTCCGCAAGGCCTATCACGGCACGGTGCTGGGCGGCATCCTCGGCATCGCGACGCTGGCGAGGGTCAGGAGCTACCACGTCTCGCGCGGGACCACGACGGGCGAACTCTCCTGGATCCTCGAGGACAACATGCGCATGCGCCGCATCATCGAGACCTTCGGCGGCCAGGCCTACAAGACCTACCGCATCTACGAGAAGGCGCTGGGCCAGGACGCCGGGGCTTGAAGCCACGCGCGCGGCAGGCTTAATAGCCAGCACAACCTTAGCATAGCCGGATCAGCCAAAGAACGTGTCGGTCTTCAGCCTCGCCCATCTCTCGGACCTGCATCTCGGGCCGCTGCCGCCGGGCGCGGCGCGCCGCCACTTCGCGCTGAAGCGGACGATCGGCGCCTTCAACTGGCGGCTGAAGCGGCACCGCCTGCACTCGATGGCGGTGGCCTCGGCGATCGCCGCCGACATCGTGGAGGCCGCCCCCGACCACGTGGCGCTGACGGGCGACATCGTGAACGTGGCGGCCCATGACGAGTTCACCGCCGCGGCGGCCTGGCTCGAGGGTTTCGGCGATCCGGAGTGGATCAGCTTCGTGCCGGGCAACCACGACACCTATGTGCGCATGGACTGGAAGCACGGCCTCGCCCATCTCGCCCGCTACATGCTGGGCGACATGAACGTGACGCTCGCCCAGTCGAGCCCGCAGATCCTCACACCCTTTCCCTATGTCCGCCTCAGGCGCAACGTGGCGCTGATCGGCGTGTCGACCGCCGTGCCGCAGCCCCTGCACCGCGCGGCGGGCCTGCTCGGCGGCACGCAGCTCGAATCCCTGGCCTTCCTGCTCTCGGACCTGCGCGAGCGCGGCTATGCGCGGATCGTGATGATCCACCACCCGCCGCTCCCCGGCCTCGCCAAGCCGCGCAAGGCGCTGGTCGATGCGCCGGCCCTGCGCGAGGTGCTGGAAAACCACGGGGCGGAACTGGTGCTGCACGGGCACAATCACGAGCACATGCTGAACACGCTGGCCTCGCGCTTCGGCCAGGTGCATGTGCTGGGCGTTCCCTCGGCCTCGCTTCTCTTGAGCGACCATCACCCGCCGGCCGCCTGGAACCTCTACCGCATCCAGCGCCAGGGCGGGAAATGGCTGATCCAGGTCAGCGTACGGAGCTTCGATCCCTTCACCCGGCAGGTCGTGCCCTCGACCGAATTCGCGCTTTCGTCCTGAGCGGCCGGTGCGCTAGAATAGGTCGATGACAATCCTTCCGTCCGGGGCCTGAGGCCATCTTGCTCCCCATCCTCGACAGGCATGTTCTGAGACAGGTGTCGCTGCCGCTGGCGGGCGCGCTGGTGATCGGCCTCCTCATGCTGCTGGCCGACCGCATGGTGCGCCTCCTCGACACGACGCTGGGCAAGAAGAACTCCTTCACCGTGGTGTTCGAGATGCTGGCCTATCTGGTGCCGCATTATCTCGGCACCGCACTCCCGGCGGCGCTGTTCCTCGGGCTGCTCCTCGGTTTCGGCAAGATGTCCGCCAATTCCGAGACCGACGCCTTCATGGCCTCAGGCATCGGGCTCAACCGCATGGCGCGTCCGGTGATCGTGCTGGGGGTCCTGCTCTCCGCCCTCTCGATCGTCATCATGGGCTGGGTGCAGCCGCATGCCCGCTATGCCTACCGCTCCGTGGTGTTCGACGTGCAGAACGTCGATGTGTTCTATCTCGCGGAGGAAGGCGTCTTCATGCAGGCGGGCGACCGCACCTTCATCATCGACCAGCTGGACCGCGGCAAGAACGCCTTCGAACATGCCTTCATCTATCAGGACAAGGGGGCGGCCGGCTCCGAGACGGTGACGGCGGCGCGCGGCGCGCTGATCGAGAACCCGTCCGGGCAGCGGCCCATCCTGCAGCTTGCCGACGGGCACCGCCTGTCCTTCAAGGAGGCGCCCTCGGTCGCGGCCGCCACACCGGCCATCGGCGAGACGACCGAATTCGCCATCGCCGACACGCCGCTGGGGCGCCTCTCCAAGGACATCTTCCGGCCGCGCGGGGAGGACGAGCGCGAACTGACGCTGCCCGAACTCTACGCGGCCCTCGACAGTCCGCCCGCCAAATCCTCGCGCGAGGAGGTGTCCTCGGAGCTGAGCGAGAGGCTGGTCACCGCCGTCTCGATCCTGATCCTGCCCTTCCTCGCCATCCCCTTCGCGGTCGGCTCGAGGCGCAGCCCCCGCGGCTTCCGCACCGGTGTGGCACTGGTGCTGATCGTGCTCTACAACGAGGTGATCCAGCAGGGCGCCTCGGCGGCGAACAATGGCGTTGCCTCGCCGCTCGTGACGCTGTGGCTTCCCTGCCTGCTGCTCGCGCTGTTCGCCGGCTGGCGCTATGTGGCGACCTGCTTCACACTGAGGAACGATCCGGTGAGCGCCGCCATCGACCGGACGGGTGATGCGTGGTCCGGGCTCCGCCATGCATTGCTGCGCCGCCTCGGCTGGAGTGCCGCCACATGATCAGGATCATCGGCTGGATGCTGATCCGCATGGTGTCGATCCGCTTCGTCGCGATCCTGCTCGGCATTTCCATCTTCGTGCTGTCGCTCGACCTTCTCGGCAACGCCAAGGACCTGCAGGCGCTGCGCCCGGGCGATTCCGGCATCCTCCTCGACTACATGATCTACCGCGCGCCCTCGGTGCTCTCGAACTACACAGGCATCAGCATCCTGCTCGCCATGCTGCTGACGCTGACAGAGCTCAGCTACCGCAACGAGATGGTGGCGATCTGGGCTGCGGGCCTCTCGCCCGTGCGGCTGCTCGTCATGCTGCTGCCGCTGGCCTTCCTGGTGGGCGGGCTGCAGT
>JADCDC010000117.1 GCA_020252385.1 Aestuariivirga sp. | reverse complement strand
GCCGGTGGCCGAAGGAACGTCGATGCCCGAGGCGAGCAGGTGGATCGCCAGCACTGCCAGTATGGCCTTCGACTCCCCGAGGACGAGGATCCGGCGGCCGCCGCTCTCGGCGCAAAGCCCCCGGACCTGCAGCCACGGCATGAGCGCCTGTTCCAGGGGCGCCTGCAGCGTCTCCCAGACAGCCGCTGCCGCCACCTCGGGGCCAATCTCCCGGCGGCCGTTCGGCAAGGCATATTCGTGACCGTCGAAGCCGATCGGCATCGCCACATGATCCCGTGCGGCGATGCGATGCTCCGCATCGTTGAAGAACCACTGGAGTTCCCGCATGAGGCGTTCATCACCGCCCGTCACCTCGAGCGTCGACGTGATGATCTGGGCGCTCAGCCGCACGCTGCCTTCCCTAATAGACCTTCTGCAATATCCGCGCCGCCTCATGCGGATCGGCATTGGCAAACTGGCGCAGGTCCTCGCGCCTGCAGGCCATGTAGGCTGCGACGAGGCCGGGCGTGAACCAGCGTTCCGCATCCTGTGGGCGGAAGGCCGCCATTCCATCCGCCATCGACTGAGGCAGGTGCCGAAGCCCCATGCGTTTCCGCTCGGCCGCGGGAATACCGTCAGGATCAGTCGGGACATTCACCGGCTGGCGCATCGCTTTCAGTCCGTCGAGCCCCGCGCCGATGAGTGCCGCAAGGGCGAGGTAGAGATTGGCGGTGCCGTCCGCGGCGCGATACTCGATCGACGCTTGCGGGTTGCTTCCGCCCGCAGCCTGCTTGCGAGGCACGAGCCTGATCATGGCCTCACGGTTCTTCACGCCGAGGCAGACGTATGACCCGACCCAGCTGTGCGGCCTGAACCGCAGATATGAGTTTGCCGTCAGGCAACTGAAGGACAACACCGTCTCGGCATGATCGATAATGCCCTGGGTGAAGGCGCCCGCCGTGTCTGTCACCCAGTCCTTCGCCGCGGTCACGGCCTTGCCGTTGCGATAGAGGCTGAAGTGGATATGGACGCCGCTTCCAACGCCCGTGGGGTCGGGCTTGGGCAGGAAGGTGGCGTGCAGCCCGAGCTGCTTTGCGCAGTCGCGGATCACCTCCATCGACAGGATGGCGCGATCGGCCGCCGCCAGGGGGTCGCTGGGCACCGAGGATATCTCGAACTGGTCCTGGCCATACTCGGCCTGAAACTGCTCAAGTTCGATGCCGGCCTTGGCAAGCGTGCTCATCACCTGATCCGCCAGGTGGGAGACGTTCCGCCCCGAGGACACGGAGAATGCGGGATGCGCGACCTGGTCCAGACCCTTGACGAGAAACTCATGCTCGAAGGCGACCTTCATCGTCAGCCCCGCTTCGTCCTTCAGGCGCGCCAGCGCCGTCTTCAGGGCGGTGCGCGGGCAATAGGGCCAGGATGATCCATCCGGCATGCGGCCGTCACAGAGCACAAGATCGAATGCGGGGCGGCCGTCATGGGCAGGCAGCGTCACCAGCGCCTGCTCGTCCGGGAACAGCCGGATCTCGCCTAGGGGACCGAAAGGGTTGTCGGGCGGCAAGGCGTTCGTCGGGCCGATCGAGTAATTCGCGGGCACCCATGGCAAGCCTGCCGAAAGTGCCGCCTTGCGGCGCTCGCGTGGCACGGAACGGCCGCGGACGAGGCCTGAGAGGTCCTGATGACCGAGGAAGAGAAAATGCTGCCGTGGCATGGTTCAACTCGCCCGCTTGTCTTGCACGCGCGGTGTCGCCGCGAGGGCTTGCGGAAGGATGCGGGCGAGGCGTTCAGCCCACGCCACCTGGCCCTCAGGCCCCGAGATCAGGTCCTGGCGGATCTCCAGTTCCACATGAATGAGCCCGTTTTTCTCGCAATGGATGGGAATGGCGTAATCATCCTCATCGCTCACGAAATAGGGTTGATTGACGCCAACCGTGATGTCCCCCTCCGTCTCGAGCGCGGCAATGAGCGGCCGTGCGAGCCTGTCGTCCCGGTTGAACAGCACCCCGATATGCCATGGCCGCGGCCCTGGATAGTCGCCATGGTTCGGCGTGAAGCTGTGCATGGCGATCACCACCGGCGCCTCGCCCCGGCGTCGCATCGCATCGATCTGGCGGCCGATGGCCCTCTGGTAGGGCCAGAAGATCTCGTCCTCGCGCATGGCGGCCTCTGGCGCCGCAAGGCCCCGGTTTCCGGGAACGGGTGTCCCATCGCTCAGGGGCGCGATCGATGTTGGGTGCCCGGGCATCCGGTTGCAGTCAATGACGAGGCGCGAATAGCGCTGGAAGACATAGGGCGCATCGAGCAGGCGCGAAAGATGCTGTGAGACGGCGTGAATGCCGATGTCGATGCCGATGTGCCGGTTGAGGTCGGACTGCGAAAGTCCGAGATCGCCCAGGGCCTGCGGCACCGCGTTTCCCGCGTGGTCGGCCGTCAGGAGGAACACGCTGCTGCCATTCAGCCGCTCCTCACCCACGGGCAATGGGTCAGCCGGCTGCAGCAACCGTCGCATCAGGTCCAAGATTCCACTCCTCTCAGATGCCTGATTTTTGAACAGGAATTTTCACAAAGTCAATCGCGGCCCGCGTGGCGAAAGTGCATTGACATCCTCCCCCGTGTCTGTTGAGAATTGCCCGATTTCACAGCGGCAAGCGGCGGGTGGTCAGAACTTATCCATTGTTGAGGCCGGGGCTCGAGGCGGTTGCATTGGCGGTCGCCGTCTGCGTGCTGACGGCGGCCGTTTCGCTGGCATTTGGATTGTCCGGCCAGCGCCTGATGACGCTGTTCTGCGTCAATGTCTGCGCGGTTCTGGCCTTCCAGGTGTTCAGCGGAAACACCGGTGTCGTGTCCTTCGGCCACACCGCCTTCATGGGGGTGGGGGCCTATGTGTCCGCCTGGCTCACCATGCCTGCGGCCATTCAGAGGACGGCCTTGCCCAATCTTCCCTCCTGGCTTGCGGGTCACGAACTGCCTTTCCTTCTCGCCATACTGGCTGTTCTGGCGGCGGGGCTTCTTCTGGGAATGCTGTCAGGAATGCCGATTGCGAGGCTCGGCGGCGCGTCGGCCTCGATCGCCACGCTCGGATTCCTGATCATCGTCTATTCCATTCTCGCCGCATCGCGCGATTTCACGCGCGGCAACCAGACCTTCTATGGCGTACCCCGCGTCACCGACGTGGTGATGGCGCTTTCCTTCGCCTGCCTCTTCGTGATCGTGGCCCGCCTGTTCAAGGACAGCAGTCTCGGCCTCATGACGCGCGCCACGCGCGACAATGAGACGGCCGCCGTTTCCGTGGGCGTCAATCCGCGGCGCATGCGCTATGCTGCCTGGGTGCTGTCGGGTGGCATGGCCGCGGTCGCAGGCGCACTCTATGGCCACATGCTCGGCGCCTTCACGCCGAAGGACTTCTACTTCCACCTGGCCTTTACCTATGTCGCGATGCTCATCGTGGGCGGCATGAACACCGTGACAGGGGCGGTGGCGGGTGTCGGCCTCGTCATGTTCATCCAGGAACTGCTGCGCAATTTCGAGCGGGGCTTCGACATCGGTCCCCTCCACGTTCCCGAGATCTTCGGGCTCCCGATCGTTGGCGTCAGCCTTGCCATGCTCTTCGTCCTGTGGTGGCGGCCCGCGGGCCTCATGGGGCGGAACGAATTCGCGCACGGGCTGTTCGGGCGCTTCGACTCGGGCAATGGCACGGTGGCCTCGCCGCGGCGGGCCGCCGCATCGTCCGATGCGCTCAGGGTCGACCGGGCGGTCAAGTCCTTCGCCGGCCTCACGGCGGTCGATGACGTGAGCTTCGACGTCGAGCAGGGAAAGGTCACGGGTCTCATCGGGCCGAACGGGGCCGGCAAGTCGACCCTGGTGAATGCCATGACCTGCCTCTACCCGCTGAACTCCGGCCGCATCGCCATCGGAGAGACAAGGATCGATGCCCTTGCGCCGCATCAGGTTGCGGGTGCCGGCATTTCGCGCACCTTCCAGAACATTCGCCTGTTCTCGGGCCTGACGGTAGCGGAGAATGTCGCGGTCGCGGCGCTGGCCAACGGCTCTGGCCTCGCCGAGGCGAAAACGATCGCGCGCGAGGAACTCGACTTCGTCGGCCTCGGCGATGCGGCGGAACAGCCCGCCGACGGGCTGGCCTATGGCGCGAGGCGGCGGCTCGAGATCGCACGGGCGCTTGCCACCAGGCCGCGTTACCTGCTGCTCGACGAGCCCGCGGCGGGCATGAACCCGGAGGAGACGGCGGATCTCGCCGGGCGCCTCAAGGGTCTGCCGGAGACCCGCGGATTGGGCCTCATGCTGATCGACCATGACCTGAAGTTCATCATGTCGCTCTGCGACCGGGTGGTCGTTCTCAATCGCGGCCGTCTCCTGGCCAACGACAGGCCCGATGCGGTGCAGCGGGATCCGTCGGTGATCGAAGCATACACGGGCACGCGTGCCTCCCGCGCGCCTGACGGCACGAGAACGGAGGAAAACGGAAACACGACAACAGAGGAGTTGAGCAGATGAAGGGACTTATGGTCACGTTTGCCGCGGCACTCGCAGGCGCCACCGTGCTGTCTGCGCCGGCCATGGCGGAAGACTATGTCATCGGG
>JADCDC010000116.1 GCA_020252385.1 Aestuariivirga sp. | reverse complement strand
GAGGGCAATGGCGGCGACGATACCATCGTTCTCGACGGCGCAACCGTCGGTGATGACGTCGAAGGCAATGGCGGTGACGATGTGATCACCATCAAGGCCTCCTCGGAGGTCGGCGAGGACGTCGAGGGCGGCAGCGGCGATGACGAGATCACCATCAGGCGCTCGGACATCGGCACCGGCACCGATGGCGGCAACGTCGAGGGCGAGGACGGCGACGACACCATCCAGTTGACCGACAGCTCCGTCGACGGCGACGTGCTGGGCGGCGATGACGAGGACGAGATCACCCTCAAGGATACGGACGTCACCGGGGACGTCGACGGCGGCGACGACGACGACATCATCGAACTCACCGAAAGCAACATCGATGGCAATGTCTTCGGCGGCGACGGAGCGGACGAGATCACCCTCGATGAAACCGATGTCATCAACGCGGTCGACGGCGGTGCTGGCAACGATACCATCGACATTACGGATGGCGATATCGGCAGCGTTCTTGGCGACGTGGGCGAGGACGAGATCACCCTCGACAACGTCGATGTCACCGGCGACGTCGACGGCGGCGAGGATGACGACATCATCGACATCACCGACGGCAGCGTCGGCGGCAGCGTGAAGGGTGGCCTCGACAACGATACGATCACCCTCGACGATGTTGACGTGACCGTGAATGTCGAAGGTGGTGACGGCGAGGACTCGATCGAGATCGATGATGGCGACATCGACGGCAGCGTGCTGGGCGGCGATGAGGACGACATCATCGACATCTCCGGCGGCGCCCAGATCGCCGGCACAGTGGGCGGCGACGCCGGAGCCGATATCATCACTGTCGCGGGCCTCGGCAGCTTCGCCGGCGCAATGACCGGCGGCACCGGCAACGATGAACTTACCCTGGAGAAAGACGGCACCGCCGGCAGCATCTCCGGCAACGAGGGCGACGACACGATCCTCGTCGATGACTCCACCGTCAACGGCGAAGTCAACGGCGGCGCCGACAAGGACAGCATCACCATCGAAGACAGCGACGTCGGCGATGTGAAGGGCGAAAGCGGCAACGACACGATCAGCATCACCGACTCGGAAGCCGGTGACGTCGATGGTGGCGATGACGACGATATCATCACCGTCTCGGGCAGCGATGCCAGCGTCGGCGACATAATCGGCGGGACTGGCAACGACGAACTCACCCTGGAGGACGGCGGCGAGGCTGACAGCATCTCCGGCAACGAGGGCGATGACACGATCAGCGTCGCCGACGGATCGACGGTGGATGGCGACGTCAACGGCGGCGCCGAGAAGGACAGCATCGACATCGCGGACAGCGATGTCGGTGGAGACGTGCTGGGCGAAGACGGCGACGACACCATCAGCGTCACCGACGGTTCGGAGGTCGATGGCAACGTCAACGGCGGTGCCGACAACGACACCATCTTCATCGAGACCAGCGACGTCGGCAACGTGCTGGGTGAAGGCGGCGACGACACGATCAGTATCTTCGATTCGGAAGCCGGTGACGTCGATGGCGGCACTGAAAACGACATCATCACCGTCGCGGGCAGCGATGCCAGCGTCGGCGACATGATCGGCGGGACCGGCAACGACAAACTCACCCTCGATGAAGGCGGCCAGGCGGACAGCATCTCCGGCAACGAGGGCGATGACACGATCAGCGTCATCAACGGTTCGGATGTGGATGGCGACGTCAACGGCGGCGCCGACAAGGACAGCATCACCATCGCGGACAGCGACGTCGGCGGAGACGTGCTGGGCGAAGGCGGCGAAGACACGATCAGCATCACCAATTCGGAGACCGGTGACGTCGATGGCGGCACTGAAAACGACATCATCACCGTCGCGGGCCTGTCTGCCTCCGTCGGCAGCATGATCGGTGGCGATGGCGACGACAGCCTCACGCTCAAGGACGGCGGCACGGCCGACAGCATCTTCGGCAATGACGGCAAGGACACGATCCTCGTCACCGGCGACTCGACCGTCGACGGCGAAGTCAATGGCGGTGCTGGCGCGGACACGATCACGATCGAGGAGGACAGCTTCGTCGACGGCGATGTCATGGGCGAAGGCGGCAAGGACTCGATCACCATCGACGACTCGAAGGTCGATGGCGATGTCAATGGCGGTGCGAATGACGACATCATCAATGTCCTCAACGGCAGCAACGTCGACGAAAACGTGCTGGGCGGCACCGGCGACGACGAGATCACCATCAACGATTCGACCGTCGACGAGGACGTGCGGGGCGGCGATGGCAACGACAGCATCGCCATCGTCAACGGCAGCGAGGTCGGCAAGGACGTCCAGGGCGGCGACGACGACGACACGATCCTGATCGACGACTCGACCGTCACGCTGAACGTCACGGGCGGCGAAGGCAACGACTCCATCGATGTGGAAAACGGCAGCAACATCGGTGACGACGTCAAGGGCAACACCGGCCTCGACACCATCACCATCAACGACTCGACGGTCGAGGGCGATGTCGATGGCGGCGCGGATGACGACAACATCACGGTGGAGAACGGCAGCGAGATCCAGGACAACGTCCTGGGCGGCGGCGGCGCCGACACCATCCTGATCACCGGCGAATCCGAGGTGTTCGACGACGTCAACGGCGAAGCCGGCGCAGACAAGATCACGATCGAGGACGGCAGCCAGATCGGCGACAATGTGTTCGGCGGCAAGGGCGCTGACGACATCCTCGTGACCGGTGAGTCCAGCATCGGCGACAATCTCGATGGCGAGGAAGGCAACGACACCATCACCCTCAATGGCGGCAGCACGGTCGAGGAAGACTTCCTCGGCGGCGAGGACGACGACACGCTGACCGTCACCGAGGAGTCCACCGTCAAGGGTGACTTCGACGGCGAAGAGGGTGCCGACACCATGCTCGTCGACGACGGAAGCACCGTCGAGGAGAACATGCTCGGCGGCAGCGGCGATGACACCATGACCGTCAAGGGCGAGTCCCTGGTCATGGAGGACCTCGACGGCGAGGAAGGCAATGACACCATCTCCCTCGAGGGCGGAAGCACGGTTGAGGAAGACCTCCTCGGCGGCGAGGACGACGACACGCTGACCGTCACCGAGGCGTCCACCGTCAAGGGCGACTTCGACGGCGAAGAGGGTGCCGACGAACTCACCCTCGAGGACGGGAGCACCGTCGAGGAGAACATGCTCGGCGGCACCGGCGATGACACACTGTCCGTCACCGAATCGACCGTCGGGCTCAACCTCGAGGGCGAAGAAGGCGACGACACCATCACGCTCAAGGATGGCGAGGTCGGCTACAACGTGCTCGGCGGCGCGGACAACGACGAGATCCTCGTCGACGACTCGACGGTCGGCATCAATGTCGGCGGCGATGCCGGCAATGACGTCGTCAAGGTCCTCGGCAGCAGCGTGGGCGCCGACGTCACGGGCGGCGAAGGCGACGACGAGATCACCGTCGCCGAGGGCAGCACCGTCGACGACAACGTCCAGGGCGACGGCACGGGCGATCCGTCCAAGGCCGGCAACGACACCATCGTCATCGACGGCAAGGTCGGCCAGAAGACCTCCATCCTCGGCTTCGTGGACGGCGGCGGCGCTGACGACTCGATCGAGATCGGCAAGAACTCGGATTCGGGTCAGGTCGAGATCACCGGCGCGGTCTATGGCGGCGACGGCGAGGACACGATCGGCGTCTACGCCGGCAACCTGAAGGACGGCATCTCGGCTGGCGAGGGCGACGACAAGGTCGACCTCCTCGGCGGCATCATCGACGGCTTCGACGGCGAGGACTCGATCGAGATGGGCGGCGGCAACGACGTGCTCAACGCCGTGGTCGCCGATCCGGCGGCGAAGCAGGACCTCGACCTCTCCGGCATCCGCGTCTTCAACGGCGGCGACGGCGAGGACACGGCGACGCTCGAGAACTTCGACGAGGACTATGTCGAGGGTGGCCTGTTCAACCGCGTCTTCAACAGCTGGGAGAGCGTCACGGTCGATGACACGCTCCTGAGCCTCGAAGGCGAGAACACCATCACCACCCTGACACTCCAGAACGAGAGCACCCTGTTCCAGACGGAAGACGTCGTCATCCTCGACGAGGATGGCAACGACAATGCCAAGGTGGTTCAGGACGCAACTTCGACCATCACGATGCAGGACGCGGATGCACCCATGTCCGCCATGGCGATGTCGTTCATGGCGCCCCTCTCGCACACGGGGATCGCCAGCACGACCATCACCTCGGCCGAATATGAAGTGACCGGCAAGGCCGACCCCAAGGTCAACACCTCGCTCAAGGTCGACTTCGATGCGGACGACGTGGTCAACCAGGACCCGCGCGACAACGCATCCTCGGGTAACGCCGACCAGTATGACGTGACCAAGCAGATCACCCGCAACGGCATCGTTGGAATCGATATCAACACCGTCGGCGGCTATCTCAACAGCGGCCTGCCGCTGAGCCTCGCGGGCTCGGTCAACATCATCGACGACCTGCAGGCGCCTGCCCTCGCCAACCCCGGCATCGGCGCCACGCTGATCGCCTCCACCGGCTATGTGACGGACGACCTCTTCGTCGATCCGGCACGCGAGTGGGCGCTGGTCGACCAGGGTGAAAACGGCGTCTACCTGCAGTGGACGACGCCGATCAACCCGACCACCGTGGGCCCCAACGTCCAGACGGACGTGTCGGCCGCCATGGCCACGGGCGAGGTGGTGGACGGCGTCCTCTCCGGCATCGTCAACGGCACCGTGCTGCGGCGGAACATCTGTCTCCAGCCCGTTGCCGACGCGCCGACCGCCTATTGCGATCCCACCCACTTCACGGTGTGGCTGCAGGGTGGCGGAGCCCATGCCAGCTTCGGCAGCGTGGATGACTTCGACGAGTTCGATGTCGGCACCGCCTACGGCGTGTTGGGCCTCGAATACGCCTTCGACGAGGATTGGAGGGCTGGCCTCTTTGCGGGCTACAGCTACAGCAACGTGGACCTGGGCTCGATCGACGGCGCCTTCGGCTCGCGGAGCTCTGATGCGGATATCTCCGGCTACTACGCCGGCGGCTATCTCGACGCCAACTTCGACCACATGTACTTCACCGTCATGGGCCTTTACGGCCTCGGCCACTCCGAGGTCCACAACGGCGTGCTGCTCGATGCGGAGTCGGACTACAACAGCAACGCCTGGGCCATCGGCGGCGCGATCGGCGGCGTG
>JADCDC010000115.1 GCA_020252385.1 Aestuariivirga sp. | reverse complement strand
GTGCGCCCGCCCCTGTTCCAGCCTGAGGATATGCGCCCGCAGGGTGTCGATCAGGGGTGCGACATCATCGCCCTGACGGAAAGAGGTGACGCCGGCGCAAGTTTCCCCGCCCCGCGCACCATGCTGTGCCGGTTCCATACGCATGACTGAATGATCCAGAATGTTCCTATTTTGTTCCACAGGGCGGGCGGAGAGTCAAGCGAACAGAATCGCAGGTTGGTTCCAGAGCGCGTTTCGACCAGGTGAAATCACCTGGTCGAAAAGAACTCGCTCCAGATCATGCTCAGGTGGTGTCAGGATGCCGCGCGCCATTGCGGCGAAAGCCGTGCGATACTGAGGATATGATGCTGAGACGCCGCCTGATCCTGGGCCTTGCCGGAACGCTCGCCCTGCCGCTTCGCGCCCGGGCCCACTCCTACACCCATGGCGACATCGCCATCGGCCATGCCTGGGCCTTGCCGAGCGAGGTCTCGGGCGAGGGGCAGGCCTTCGTGCCGATGGTGAACAACGGCGAGGAGGCCGACGAACTCGTGGCGGCGCGCTCCCCCGTCGCGACCCAGATCGAACTGCGGCGGAACAACCGTTACGATGATCCGCCGCTCAGTTCATTCGTGCTGGAGCCCGGCCGGCCGCTTCCGATGAGGCCCACGGCGCGGCATCTCCGCCTCATGGGCCTCAAGGGGCCGCTTGTTCTCGACCAGCGCTTTCCCGTCATCCTCGATTTCCTCAACGCAGGGGAGATCGAGGTGGAGTTCCACATCGAAACGACGCCGGGCGACTGAGCGCTAGACCAGTTCGTGCACCCTGGTCCTGGTCTCTTCCGCCACTTCCGCGAAGGGCAGCTTCACCGGCTCGACCGGCACCAGCTCCATGGACAGTCCCACGGGAAGCTGCTGCAGCGACAGCTCGACGCCGTTCGCGAAACGCAGGCCATCGCGATAGACGCCGGAGTCGAGGCGCACGAAGGTCGCCTCCTCGCGCTCGGCAAAGCCGTGGCGCGCCGCGAGTTCGGCCGGAATCCCCGAGATGGCGAGCTTGCTGTCGCAGGCCATGCACACCGCGGTCCCGGGCTGCCCAGGAGCGGCGAGCCCAATCGACCCGCTCGGGAACCGCGTCGTCACGTAGCGCTCGCCCTCACGGGCGGGACGCGAGCCATACATTTCCAATGAGTAGTCACACATAGCTTCCTCCTGAAGCAGCCGCTTCAAAGCCAACCAGCCCGTATGTTGCCACCCGTCCTAATGCGTCTCGCGCGGGTTCCGTTCCCAAGGTTTCAGCTATGAAGATGCAGCGCGACCCCCACCCCTACCCCTCCCCTCAAGGGGGAGGGGGCTTAAGAAAGACATGTCCGTTCTTGGTTCCCCTCCCCCTTGAGGGGAGGGGTAGGGGTGGGGGTACCGCGAGTCAGGACCTCACAGATCCCCCGTCACGCACTTCTTGGCGAGCGCCCGATACTGCTTCTCAGTGAACTGGATCGGGTTGCCGCCGGCGGAGGGATCCTTGATCGCCATGGCCGCCACCTCGTCGAGGCGCTTGGCGTCGATGCCGATGTCCTTCAGCGCGTGCGGGATGCCCACCTCCTTGCGCAGCGCCAGGATCCACTTGAGGAAGCCGTTGAAGCCGCCCTTGATGCCGAGATAGGCCGCGGCGCGCGTGATCTCCTTTTCGATCTTGCGGCGGTTCGCCTTCAGCACATAGGGCATGACGATGCCGTTCAGGAGGCCGTGATGCGCGTCATAGAGCCCGCCGAAGGGATGCGAGATGGCGTGGATGGCGCCAAGGCCGCGCTGGAAGGCGGTGGCGCCCATGGCGGAGGCGACCAGCATGTTGCCGCGCGCATCGAGGTCCTTCGGCTTCTTCACCGCCTTGGCGAGGTTGTCCTTGATGAGGCGCATGCCCTCGAGCGCCACGCCCGCCGACCATGGGTGATAGAACGGCGCGCAATAGGCCTCGAGATTGTGGGCCAGCGCATCCATGCCGGTGGCGGCGGTGAGCTTCGCCGGCAGGCCCACGGTCAGTTCGGGATCGAGCAGTGCCACCTTCGGCATCATGGCCGGGTGGAAGATGATCTTCTTCTCATGCGTGATCGGATGCGTGACGACCGCGGCACGGCCCACCTCGGAGCCCGTTCCCGCCGTGGTCGGCACCGCGATGATGGGCGAGATCACGGAAGGAGCGGCCCTCGTCCACCAGTCGCCGATGTCCTCGAGTTCGAACACGGAGAGGTTCTGGGAATGCATCAGCGCGATGAGCTTGCCGACGTCGAGGCCGGAGCCGCCGCCCAGTGCCACGACACCGTCATGCTGGCCCTGCTTGAACACCTTGCAGCCGGCGAGCACATTGTCCTCCACCGGGTTGGGGCGCACATCGGTGAAGATCTCGGCCTTGAGGCCGGCCTTCTTCAGGTCCGACATGATGTCCGCCACCATCGGCATGGCGGCCAGTCCCTTGTCGGTCACGACCAGCGGGCGGGCGATGCCATTGGCCTTGCAGAACTCAGCGAGTTCCCTGATGCGCCCCGCGCCATAGCGCACGGCGGTCGGATAGTTGATGTTGCGGTTCGGAATGGCCATGGCGTGTCTCCTGGTGCCGTCGTCTGTCTCAATATCTCTCGAAACCGCGCTTCAGTTCCAGATCGGTGACGCGGCGGTCGAACTCGAACTGCTCCCACTTGGCGGTGTGAACGTAATGGTCCACCACATCATCGCCCATGACGGAGCGCAGGAAGGACGACTCGTCGAGGAGCTTCGTCGCATCGCGCAGCGTCTTCGGGATCTCGCGCAGCTTGCGGGACGAGTCATAGATGTCGCCCGAGACCACGGGCTCGAGTTCCATCTTCTTCTCGATGCCGTCAAGCCCCGCGGCGATGAGGCCGGCGAAGGCGAGGTAGGGGTTGAGGTCCGCCCCGCCGATGCGGCATTCGACGCGCACCGCCTTGGTGTCGGCCCCACAGATGCGGAAACCCGCCGTGCGGTTGTCGAAGCTCCATACGGCGCGGGTCGGCGCGAAGGTGCCGGCCATGAAGCGCTTGTAGGAGTTGATGTAGGGGGCGAGGAAATAGGTGATCTCGCCCGCATGGGCGAGCTGGCCCGCGAGATAGTGCTTCATCAACCCTGACATGCCGTGCTCGCCGCCCTTGTCCACAAAGAGGGGCTTGTCGTCGAGCGTCCACAGCGATTGGTGGATGTGGGAGGAATTGCCCGCCATGCCATAGTCCCACTTCGCCATGAAGGAGACGGCCTTGCCGACATTGTAGGCGATTTCCTTCGCACCGTTCTTGATGATGGCGTGGCGGTCCGCCATCTCCAGGGCCTCGGCGTATCTGACGTTGATCTCCTCCTGGCCCGGGCCCCATTCGCCCTTGGAGTTCTCGACCGGAATGCCCGCACCCGCCAGGCCGTTCCTCAGGGCGCGCATGTAGACCTCCTCTTTCGAGGTCTGCAGCACGGAGTAATCCTCGATGTAGTAGGCGGCGGTCTTGAGGTTGCGGTAGCCCTTCTGGTTCGCGGCCTCGAAGCTGTCGTCGAACAGGAAGAATTCGAGCTCGGAGGCCATGTAGGCCTTCATCTTCATCGCCTCGAGGCGCTTCAGCTGCTTCTTCAGAATGGCGCGCGGCGAGTGCGGCACGTCCTCATGGCTGTGATGGTCAAGGATGTCGCAGATCACCAGCGCGGTGCCGGGAAGCCAGGGCGTGCGCCTGAGCGTCCGCAGGTCGGGCTTCAGCACGAAGTCGCCATAGCCCTTCTCCCAGCTCGTCGCCTTGTAGCCAGGCACTGGCTCCATCTCGATGTCGACGCCGAGGAGATAGTTGCAGGCATGCGTCTCCTCGTAGCCCCCGTCCACGAAGTATTTCGCGTGGAAGCGCTTGCCGACGAGGCGGCCCTGGAGGTCGACCATCGCCGCCACCACCGTGTCGATGGCGCCCGCGGCCACTTCTGCCTTCAGCTGCTCCAGTGTCAGCATGCCTTCGCTCATTCTCGCATTCTCCCGTCCCTGTTATTTCGTCGCGGCCTGGATGAGCGGCACGGAGAGCCGCTGGGCCCATTCGTCCTGACCGCGCTCGGCCGCCACGAGATCGTTCCTGATCTCGATCATGGCATGCTGGAGCCCGCGCGCGAAGCCATGCATGTTGAGGGTGTGGAGCACGCCGTCCTTCGGGCCATAGGGCTCGTTGAGGCGCGCATCGATGTTGGGGAAGCTCTTGATGAGCTT
>JADCDC010000114.1 GCA_020252385.1 Aestuariivirga sp. | reverse complement strand
TCAGGGGGCGCGTGCAGAAGACGGGCGAGATCATCCATGTCGTGGCGAACACCATCGAGGACAGGTCGGACTGGCTGCCGCTCTTGACCGAGGACGGCAGCCTGATGCGCCCCCCGCTCGCCCGCGCCGACGAGGTGGCAAGGCCCGGCCCCGACCCGTACCCGCCCGCCGCAAGGCACCCCCGCAATGTGCGGGTGATCCCGAAGAGCCGGGATTTTCATTGAGCGTCCGGACTCGTGGTACCCCCACCCCTACCCCTCCCCACAAGGGGGGAGGGGAACTAAGAACAGGCATGTCAGTAAGAGGTCGCGCTTCATCTCACGAACCTTACCGCATGAATGGGCGGCAGCGATGTGCTCACCGTCTGCCATGAGTCCCCGCCGTTCTCGCTCACCCAAAGGTTCCCCGTGGTGGAGCCGAAACCCAGCCGTTTGCCCGTTTCGTCGCCAGCCAGCGCATGGCGGAACACGATGTCGTAGGCGTGGCGCTGCGGCAGGCCCTGGGAGAGCGCCTCGAACGTCTCTCCGCCGTCGCGCGTGCGCGTCACCACCAGGCGGCCGTCCACCGGATAGCGCTTCTCGTCCTTGATGCCGGGCACGAACCACGCCGTGTCGGGGTCATGGGGATGCACCACCACGCCGAAGCCGAAGCTCGATGGCAAAGCCTTCACCTGCTGCCAGCTCCTCGCATCGTCGGCCGAGCGCCAGATGCCGCAGTGATGCTGCACCCAGAAGCGCTCAGGCGCGGAGGGGCATTGCACCATCATGTGCGGGTCCTGCGTGCCGGGATCATCCGCGACACCCTCGGGCCCGTCGTCATAGCGCATGCCGTGGGCGCACTGCGCCCATGTCTCGCCGCCATCATGCGTCACCCACACGCCGCCGCAGGAGATCGCCACGCGCACCGTGCGCGAGGAGCGCGGGTCGACGCAGATCGAGTGGATGCCGGGGATGTCCGCACCACCGCCCATCCACCTGTTGCGCTCCGGCATGTCCCACAGGGGCCGGATCATCTGCCATGTCTCACCCCGGTCGCGGCTCCGAAACAGCCCGCCCGGCATGGTGCCGGCCCAGATGGTGCCGGGCTCGTCGGGGCCTCCTGCCGCGAGCGACCAGATCATCTGCGTGGTCCAGTTCACAGGCTTGCCCCACCCGTCGCGGTCATCGAGGCCTTCGGGCTTCTCGGGGTAGGCGGGTGCGGCGATCTCGCGCCACGCGCCGTTCCTGTCGCGCCGGTGCAGCTTCACGCCGAAGTGGCCGTGGTTCAGCGCGGCATAGTCCGTGCCGTCGCGCGGGTCATGCAGCGCCAGGGTGACGTTGTCGCCGAGGAAGGCTCCCTCCGCCACCTCCCAGCCGCCGCCGTTCCGCATCACCTCGAACAGACCCTTGCGGGTCGATACCAGAATGTGTTCCGACATCGCTCATCCTCCGGACAGGGCCTGCATCACCCAGATTTCACTTGATGGGGAAACGGCATCGCTCAGGCGCTCGCGGTCGCGGATGCGCCGGCCGTCGACCAGGATGGTCATGTGCTTCCTGAGCGCGCCCTGGTCATCCAGCACATAGGCGCCGAGCCGGTCCTGCGCGGCGAAGACCTGCGCCAGCACTTCGCGGACCGTCAAGCCATCGGCGTCCATGCCGGCACAATCGACGTGCCGCCGCAGATTGGCTGTGAAGAAGACCTTCGCCATGCCATCGCTTCCATTCCCGTGCGCTCAGTCTAGCGCAGGCGGCGGAACGGCAACAGCAACCCTCAGTTCATCCACCAGATGGCGAAGTTGAGGGCGGCTGCAAAGCTCACCCAGGCGAGATAGGGCACGAACAGCCAGCCCGCCGTGGTCTGCCGCCCGAAGAAGGCGAGCATGGTGAAGAGCACGGCGAGCCACAGGAAGGTGATCTCGATCAGGGCGAGGCCCGGCGATTGCGCGCTGAAGAAGATGAAGGTCCAGGCGAGGTTCAGCGCCAGTTGCACGAAGAACAGCACCATGGCGGGCCTCACCCGGTCGCCGGTCTTCCACACCAGCCAGGCGGCCACCGCCATCATGATGTAGAGGACCGTCCACACCGGGCCGAACACCCAGTCGGGCGGGTTCCAGACCGGCTTGGCGAGGGTGCGGTACCAGCCGTCGATGGCGCTGGCGCTCGCCCCGCCGCCGATGGCGCCCACCGCGAGGCAGAACAGGATCAGTCCACCCAGCACGATCCACTGGTTGCGCGTCGTCTTCACCGGCATGGAGCTCACATCATGGCGTTGGTGGTGCCCAACGAGCCGAGGAACAGGATCGTTCCGAGAAAGGCGATGGCGAGGCCGCCCGCGAAGCGGAGCCCGATGCCGAACCAGTCGAGCAGGCGGGACTGCCCGCGCAGGAGGCGGGCGGCGAGCTTCTTCGAATAGACCGCGAAGGCCGCGATCAGCGAGACGGTGATGAAGGTTCCGACCGCCATGGCAAGGGTGGAGAGCACGCCCGCCCAGTAGAGCCCCAGCCCATTGGCGAAGACCAGCACCAGGATAGCGCCCGTGCAGGGCCTGATCCCCACGGCGAAGGCGATCGAGAAGGCCTTGGCGAGCGACCAGTCGCCGCGGAGCTCGCTGGCGGCGGGAAGATGCGCATGCCCGCAGCCGCAATCGGGGCCATGCACATGATCGGCCGCGGGCGCGGCGCCCGATGTCTTCGGCTCGAAGCCCGCGAAGTCATGCAGCACGATGGTCTGGCGCGTGGTGACGCCGGCGAAGGCGGGAACGGGTGCGGGCTCCGCCTTCACGGGCCGCAGCATGCCGAGTGCCGTCCACACCAGATAGCCGCCGAGGAGTGCGATCAGGGCATAGCTCGCGCTTTCGAGAAGGCCCGCCATGTCGCGCGCCGCGGAGCCGACGCTTGCCACCACCAGGAACAGCACACCCACCAGCACGATGGCGGTCAGGGCCTGGATCAGCGCACTCAGGAAGGAGATCAGGATGCCGCGGCGCAATTCGTTCTCGGTGGCGAGCAGCCAGGCCGAGATCACCGCCTTGCCGTGGCCAGGGCCGGCGGCATGGAACACGCCATAGCCGAAGCTCAGGAGCATCAGTGCCCAGGTGGCGGCCAGCGGCGAATTGCCCCGCATCTGGCGGAGCGTGGCGGAGAGCTTGCCATAGAAGGCCTGCTGCTTCTCCCGCGCCCACAGCACGGGATCCTCGAAGAAGGAGACCGCGACCACGCTGCCGTCCTGGTTGCGTGGCTGCACGAGGAGCTTCCTGCGGTCGATCTTGGGGGCGGGTGCCGCCTCCTCGACGGCCGTTCCCGCTGCCTGCTGCGCCATGGCCTGCGGCGGCGCTACCGCCAGCAGCACGAACAGCAGGCCGAGCAGGGCGAGGAGTGTGCGCATCAGGCCTTGCACTGGATGGTGACGGGCTGGGCGAAGAGTGCGCCGAAGTCCTCGTCGTTCTCGGGCTTCCACTCGGGGCCCTTGGTGGCGAGCATGGCGCGCGTCTCCTCGATCTCGGCATCGGTCGCCACCGGCTTCACCACCAGCTGGCAGTTCTTCGGCATGGCGCCGATCACCGTCACCGGCTCGTCCTTGGCATAGTCCATGGCGATGAAGAAATCGGGATCATAGACCTTGGCCACGAACTCCCCCTTGGTGGGATCGACCGGCGTCGCGAGCGGCACCTGCAGGTGAAGCTGAAGCTTCTCGTTCGAGAAGATCTGGCCGAATTCCGTCACCTCGCCCAGCGCCTGCCTCTCGCCGTTGTAGCGCATCACGGTGAAGAAGCCGTAATCCTTCAGCGAGGCGATGTTCTCCTTGGTCAATGGATCGAGCTCCGAGGGGCTGTAGACCCCGTCGCGATTGGTATCGAGCCCGTCCAGCGCCATCTGGGCATAGCCGTCGTCGAAGGTCCACATCAGGTTCATGGCGGTGATCAGGCCCTGGTCGTTGAACACCACGTCGGAGCGCATCTCGATCCAGACATGCGGGTGCGCGGCCGCGGGGGAAACGGTTGCGGCCATGGCGGCGAAACCGGCCGCACAGACAGCCCAAGCTCTTCTGTTCATTGCTCACTCATCGAGATTTCCCGAGCAATGATGGGCTAATGCGGCAAAAAAGTGAAGGCTCCGGACGGCCTCCGTTCAGCCGGCGAGGCAGTCCCTCAGGCTCTTCGACAGCTGGGTGAGGAGCTGCTGGTAGGCCTCGGGGCCTGGCTTGATGTCGGCGCCCAGCGGATCGAGCACGCCCTGGCGGGCATTGGTGCCCTCGATCACGGTCGTCACCATCTTGCCGTCATACTGGGGCTCGCGGAACACGCAGGCCGCCTTCACCTCCTTGATCTTGGCCCGCACCTCGCGCAGGCGCTTGGCCGAGGGGGCGTTGGCCGACACGTCCGAGATCGAGCCCGCCGCCGAAAGCCCGAAGCGCTGCTCGAAATACTGGTAGGCGTCATGGAAGACGACATAGGGCACGGTCTTCACCGGGGCGAGTTCGGTTGCAAGCTGGCCCGAAAGCTGGTCGAGCGAGGCGCTGAAGGCCTCCGCGTTCTTCTTGTAGGTCTCGGCATTGGCGGGGTCCGCCTTGGCGAGTTCGGCTGCCACCGCGCCGGCCATGGCCTTGGCGTTCTGCGGGTCGAGCCAGACATGCGGGTCGAAGCTGAGGACGCCCTCCTTCTCCTCGCCATGGTCATGCCCATGGCCGTGATCGTGATCGTGATCGTGGTCATGCCCGTGGTCATGCCCATGGCCATGGTCATGATCATGGGCTTCCCAGGCGCCGCCCTCGCGGATGGGGTAGGTGACGATGCCCGGCACCGTGCTCAATTCCACGAAACGCTTGCCGTTCACGGCCTCCGAACCGCTGATCTGCGACAGCTTGCCCTCCAGCCCCCGGCCGATGATGAAGACCACATCCGCCTTGCCGAGATCGGAAATCTGCTGGGGGGTGAAGGTGGCGCGGTGCTCCGACATGCTGCCCGACAGCAGAAGCTCCGGCTGGCCGGTGTCGCCCATGACGGCGGAAACGATGCCATGCACCGGCACCACCGAGGCGATGACCTTGGGGACCGCAACGGCAGGGCTCACGGCCAGGCAGGCGGCCAGGACACTCAGGACGAGACGCATGTGGATATCCTCGATGTAATGTTATAATGTTACATACTCAAGGTGTGGACGTCGGTCAAGCGAAGCGCAAAGCACCTGACGCGCTTGTGAGCGGTGCGGCTCCATGGCTGAGTTGCGGAGCCGCGGCCTTCCTGCCACATGAGGAACGATGGACCTCGACGTTTCGATCGGCGCGGCGCTGCTCGCCGGCGCCATCAGCTTCCTCAGCCCCTGCGTGCTGCCGCTGGTGCCGCCCTATCTGTGCTTCATCACCGGCACCTCGCTCGAGGAACTCGTCGACCACAAGGCACGCCCCCGGGAAGAGCGGCGGCGCACCATGCTCGCCGCATTGATGTTCGTGCTCGGCTTCTCGACCGTGTTCGTGATCCTCGGCGCCAGCGCCTCCTGGATCGGCAGCCTGCTCCGCACCGAGCTCGCCCGGCAGGTCGAACTCTTCGGCTTCTCCTTCAACCCGATCACCACCGTGGCGGGGCTGATCATCATCGCCATGGGCCTGCATTTTCTCGGGCTGTTCCGCATGTTCTGGATCTCGCGCGAGGTGCGCTACCAGCACAAGGAGCATCCGGGCGGCCTTGCCGGCGCCTATCTGATCGGCCTTGCCTTCGCCTTCGGCTGGACGCCCTGCATCGGGCCGGTGCTCGGCATGATCCTCACCGTCGCCGCGAGCGAGCAGGACGTGCTGAAGGGTGCAGGCCTGCTCGCCGTCTATTCGGCGGGGCTCGGCATTCCCTTCCTGCTGGCCGCCGCGGCCGTCGGCACGTTCATGGGCTTCATGGCGGGCTTCCGCAAGCATCTCGCGACGGTGGAGAAGGTGGCGGGCGCCTTGCTCGTCGCCTCCGGCGTCATGTTCATCACCGGCGGCGTGCAGGCGGTGTCCTACTGGCTGATCGAGCGCTTCCCCTTCCTGCTTACCCTCGGCTGAGCAGGATGGGTTCCCCGTGCGGCGTCGCCCTCGCCGCGCGGTCCCACGCCGCGACGCGGGCAAGGCGCTCGCCCGCCGTCATCACGCCCTTGGCCTCGACGAGCGTCTCGAGTGCCGCGAGCCAGCTTTCGTAATAGGGCCGCTGCGGATCGGCCTTGAGTTCCGCACCCAGCGCTGCCGCCCATTCGCCCCAGCCGAAGACTCCGGCCTCATGGAGCGTGACGGCAAGCGCGAAGGCCTCCGCCTCCCAGGGTTCGGCGAAGACGGGGCCGTCACTGTCCGCGGGAAGGCCCGATGAGTCAGACAGCTTCAAGATAAGGCTCCCACAGATCGATCATCACGCTGTCGCGGCTGTCCTTGCCCCAGAGCTCACGGGCGCTGAAGCGCACGGTGTAGAGCCATTGCGGATCCTCGCCCAGCCCATGCGCATTCGAATCGGGGAACACATGCGTGCCATGCACCGCCACGATCTCGCCCATGCGACCGCGCGCATAGCGGGGGAGGCGGGTGTGGCCAGGCGGGTTGATGTTCCGTGTACGGACTTTTTCTCCCAGCGCGAAGCCCTGCGGCAGGTTGCTCGGCCGTGACGCCGGCCCGCCCGCATCGAGAATGGCGGGAATGTCCTGGGCCTTCGCGACGCGCTTCACCGGAAGCGGCGGCACCGCCATGCGGCCCTGTTCCTCCTCTGCCGCCGTGACCAGCCCCAGCTCGACAAGCTGCAGCAGGAGGGCATGGTGGCGCATCTCGTAGTAGCTCCAACGCCAGTAGGAGAGGGCGGGAAGCCGCTCGCGGGCGTGGCGCGCCTGGTCGATGTTCCATGATCCCGTCATGCCCATGGCGAGCACGAGCGCGAAGGCGCGGGGCTCCCACTCCGCATGCCAGACCGGCTCGTCCGCCTCGGGCTTGACCGGGCCGAAGCCGGTGAAGCCCCCCATGTCATGCGGCCCGTTCACCGCGGCGTCCTCGCCAGGCCCGTGCCGATCATCGCATCGCGGGTGACGAGTTCCGCCAGCGCCTCCTCGCTGAAGCCTTCCGTTCCGGCGGGGCGTTCGGGGATCACGAGATAGCGCACCTCGGCGGTCGAATCCCACACGCGCACTTCGGTGTCCTCCGGGAGTTCGAGGCCAAAGTCC
>JADCDC010000113.1 GCA_020252385.1 Aestuariivirga sp. | reverse complement strand
TCGGAATTGTAACCGCACGCCCCCGCCTCAGGGGTCACGTCATGAAAACTTGTTCATGTTGCAGCTGGCGCCTGCTGTCCGGTGGCCGTCGTGAACCAGGGCAGCCGCGAGAGCGAGATGCCCTCTTCCTTGAACGCCTTGAGCAGGCGGCTCCTCGCCACGCGCTCGATCTCGCCGGGGTCGTTCGGCAGCGAGGTGAGCATGAACTGCACCACGATCGCATTGTCGGTCACGTCCTTCACGCCCTGCACCTTCAGCGGGTCCAGCACCCTGTCCTTGAAGTCCGCCTTGAGGTCCGCCGCCACAGTCTTCGTCACGCGGCGCACGTCGTCGAGGTCAGCGTCGCGGTCGAGGCTCATGTTGAACTTCACCGTCGCCCAGTCGCGGCTGTAGTTGATGATCTCGCCGATCTGTCCGAAGGGCACGGTATAGATCTGGCCGTCCGGGTGGCGGAGGCGGATGGAGCGCAGGGTGAAGCCGGCAACCGTGCCCTTGGAGTTGCCGCACTCGATGTATTCGCCCACCCGGAATGAATCCTCGGCCAGGAACAGCACGCCCGACACGATGTCCTTCACCAGCGCCTGGCTGCCGAAGGAAATGGCAAGCCCGATGACCGATGCGCCGGCCAGCAGCGGCGTGATGTTGAAGCCAAGCTGCGAGAGGACGAGCAGCGTCATCATCACGATGATGAGCGCGTTGGCGGTGATGCGGATGATCGGGATCAGCGTGCGCAGCCGCGAGGATCCATCGGACTTCGCGATGACCTCGCCGTTCTCGTTCACCTGCGTTGCGCTCACCGGATGGGTGCTGAGGTAGCGGGCGGCGAGATAGTTGATGTAGGACACCGCAAGGTAACCGGCGAAGAGGGCGATGAACGGCTCGATGGCGAAATTGGCAAACCTGCCCCACGTGTCTTCCGACACGACCTGGAGCGCATCGACTGCCCACAGCCTGATGATGTAGGTGGCCGCACCGAGCAGGATGAGCACGCGCAGCATCCTGCTCATCAGGCCCGGCAGCTTGGGAATGGCCCGCTTTGCCGCCTGGTCGGCACGTTCGCTGCGCCGGCCCACGAATTCGGCCAGCGCGCAGATGAGGATCATCGCCTCCACTGCCTGCACGGTCCAGGTGAGGCCCGCGACGACGCTCGCATGGCCTTTCACCGCCCCGTAGGCGTGGACGGCCGCAACGAGCACGACCAATGTGCCGCCAATGGTCAGCCAGTTCGCCGCCAGCCAGCCCCGGAGGGGCGAAATGCTGCCGCCGATCGCCGTGTTCTCGATCCAGCGGCGCACCGCGTCGCGCGCGGGGATCGCGGGCAGGAAGAAGCTCGTCATGAACAGCAGGTTGTTGATCAGCAGCCCGGCGGAGATCAGCGGGGCCGGCTGGTGCAGGCTGATCGGGATGCCGATCCACGATCTGAGCGCCACTACGGCCTCATCACCACGAACAGGCGCATCACCAGCTTCGCGTCGGCCCCGTCCAGCGGCACGATCCGGTAGGCAGGTTCCGAGGGGCGGAACCAGATCAGGAACAGCGTGAAGAACACCGCGAAGCGCTGGCCGCTCGACAGGATCAGCTGGGCCACCGTGCCCTGCGTGCCCATGCCATGCGCGAAGGTGGAGGAGACATAGCTGGTGAGCGCCAGGAACAGCGCAAGCCCGATCAGGCTCGCCAGGGCACGGCGCAGCGTTTGCCCGACGCTGGCGGGGCCGGCCTTGGGCTCGCTCCCCGGCAGCAGCCGCCGCGCCAGAATGGACGCGCCATAGCCCAGCGCCGCGCCCACGGCGAAGACCATCGCCATGTAGCCGAAGAATTCGAGGAGGTTGAGCCCCCGTGGACCCCCATCGACACGGGGGAGGACGCTGCTGACATGCTCCCCCAGGGCCGGAAAGGCGCTGAGCGTGATGCCCAGTTTCTCCACGAGCTCGGTCTGCATCTGATGCAGATAGCTGGAAATGCCTTCCTCGGCGGAGCGGACCGTGGTTTGCGCCGCAGCGGGCGCGGCCGGTGCCGCCTTCGGCTCGCTGGCCTTCATCTGGCTCAGCACGGCACCCGTCACCGCATTCACGATCAGGTTGATCTGCTGGTCGCTGAGCTGCACGGGCGACGGGACCCCGGCCGGAGCGGGCTGCTGCGCCGGGGCAGGGGCCGGAGCGGGCGCCTCGTTCTGGGCGGAGGCCGGGGAAAACTGCAATAGCGCAGCCATGGCAAGCGCCAACAAGGCGTGCCAAGACCTGAGTCGATGCCGCGAAATCGATATCACAACCTTTCGTAGCACCACTGTGCGAAGCGCCACTAGCGGCGCAAGGGACATTTTTTGCGGTGGGCCCGGGAAGGCCAGCTGGGCTTTATCCCCGCGAAAAACCTGCTAGAAGCGCGCCCAAACCCCTGATCCGGACCGAGCCCGCCCATGTCTGACGATGCGCCGCAGAAGACCGACCGCTACCGGGATACCGTGTTCCTGCCCAAGACCTCCTTCGCCATGAAGGCGGGCCTGCCGCAGAGGGAGCCGGAGCTTCTGAAGCGGTGGGAGGCGATGGACCTCTACGGCACGCTGCGCAAGCAGTCCTTGGGCCGGCCCAAATACGTGCTCCATGATGGCCCGCCCTATGCCAACGGCCACCTCCACATCGGCCACGCGCTCAACAAGATCCTGAAGGACATCGTCACCCGCTCGCGCCAGATGCAGGGCTTCGATTCCAACTACGTGCCGGGCTGGGACTGCCACGGCCTGCCCATCGAGTGGAAGATCGAGGAGCAGTACCGCGAGAAGGGCCGCAACAAGGACGAGGTGCCGATCAACGACTTCCGCCGCGAATGCCGCGCCTTTGCGGAGCACTGGATCGAAGTGCAGCGCGCGGAGTTCAAGCGCTTAGGGGTCACGGGCGACTGGGACAACCCCTACCTCACCATGGATTTCCGCGCCGAGGCGCTAGAT
>JADCDC010000112.1 GCA_020252385.1 Aestuariivirga sp. | reverse complement strand
TCGGCCTTGCAGGTGAGCGAGCCCCCCTCTTCCTCGGCCATGGGCTCGTAGAGTTCGACGACGTCGGCGATGATGCTGCTGGCATCTACGGGCGCGAGGCCCGAGCGCGACTGGCCGGCCTCCGCCCTCGCGATCGAGAGCAGCGCGTTGAAGGTCTCGAGCAGCCGGTCCGAATCGGTGACGGTGCTTTCGAGTGCCGCGCGGTAATCCTCCTCGCTGCCCGAGCGCAGCGCCGCCTCGACCCTCGCCTTGATGCGGGTGAGCGGCGTCTTGAGGTCATGGGCGACGTTGCTCGAGACCTCCTTCATGCCGGCCATCAGGCTCTCGATCTGGTCCAGCATCTCGTTCAGCGCCAGCGCCAGCCGGTCGAGTTCGTCGCTCGATCCCTGCACCGGCATGCGGCCGGACATGTTGCCCGCCATGATGGTGCGGCTCGCCTCGGTGATGGCGTCGACACGCCTCAGGAAGTTGCGGCTCATGAGGAGGCCGCCGCCCAGCCCCAGCACGAGGGCGATGGCGAGCGCATAGTAGATGGTGCGGCGGATGATGTTGCCGAATTGCCGGAGCGCTTCCACGTCGCGCCCGACGACGAGCTCGAAGCCGCCAGTGAGGTCGGTGTGGAAGGCGCGTGCGATGTGGCGCTCGCGTGTTGCGCCCTTCTCCACCTCGAGCGGGAACTCGATCCAGCTCGCCTCCTCGGAGGGCATCTGCGGCAGGTTCGTCAGGTTGCCGGCGATGCGCTGCCCGGTGGCGTCGGTCAACAGGTAGACCGCGCCGTTATCGTCGTCGCTCCGCCGTTGCACCGTGTCGATGATGCCGCGCAGTCCGCGCAGCCGGTACTGGTCGGCCAGCGCCTGGACCTCGGCGCGGATCGTCTCGTCGGTCTGCCGCTCAAGCAGCACCGTGGTGTTCCAGTAGACGTAGCCCAAGAGCGCGCTGACCGACAGCGCGAACAGGATCAGGTACAGCGCCGCGAGGCGGAAGGTCGAAGTGCGGAGGAGCTTCGCCCGGGCGCTCACGTGTCGCGGATCATGTAGCCCGCACCGCGCACCGTCTGCAGGATCGGCTCATCATAGCCCTTGTCGATCTTGGACCGGAGCCTGGAGATGTGCACGTCGATGACGTTGGTCTGCGGGTCGAAGTGATAGTCCCACACATTCTCAAGCAGCATGGTCCGGGTCACGATGTGGCCGGCGTTGCGCACCAGGTATTCGAGCAGCTTGAACTCGCGGGGCTGGAGCAGCACGGGCTTTCCGCCGCGCGTCACGGTGCGGGTCAAGAGGTCGATCTCGAGGTCGGCGGCCTTGAGCCTGGTCTCGAGCGGGGCTTCCTTGGCGCGGTGGCCGAGGTTCTCGACGCGGGCGAGCAGTTCGGCGAAGGCATAGGGCTTGCCGAGGTAGTCATCGCCCCCGGCGCGCAGCCCCTTCACCCGCTCGTCGACGTCGGCGAGGGCGGAGAGGATCAGCACGGGTGTGTTGATGTTATGCTCGCGGAGCTTGCGGATGATGGTCAGTCCGTCGATCTTGGGCAGCATGCGGTCGACGATCAGCACGTCGTGCACGCCCTCGAGCGCCAGTCCGAGACCCTCCTCCCCGTCGCTGGCGAGGTCAGCCACATGGCCTGCCTCCGCAAGTCCCTTGACCAGCCAGCTTGCCGATTCGCGGTCGTCCTCGATCACAAGAATGCGCATGGGCTGGCGGGAGGGCTTGTTTGTCCAGACAGGGGAATCGAGTTCTCTAACTTGCATGTTCCATCTCCTGTGAAAAGGGGAAAGCGCGGAGGCGGCGTCCCGTCCGGGGGATCGCCGGCCTCCGCGCCTGAGGCACGCGAGACGCGGAGCGGGGGTGGGGGGCTGTGTCTGCGTGCCCTTTCTCGTGGGGCGTTAGCCCCGGGCGGTCGGCAGCGCCAGGAAGCGCTGGCCGTCCTCGGTCTTGACCAGCATCAGCACGCGCTTCTTGGTGTTGGCCTTGAGAGCGCTGGTGACGTCGGCGGGTTCATGCACCTCGGTGCCAGCCACCTCGAGGATGATGTCGCCGGCCTTCAGGCCGCGCTCGGCGGCGGGGCTGCCGGGGGCAACTTCCGTCACGGTGACGCCGGCGCCGTCCTGGGCGGGGGCGACCTTGAGGCCGAAGTCGGCGAGCGAAACGCTCTCCTCAGCCTTCTTCTCGCCGGGGGCCGCGGCCATCTGCGGGTCGGCCGGCATGGTGCCGATCTTGACCGAGATGTCCATGGTCTTGCCGTCGCGGACGACGGTCACCGGAACCGCCTGGCCGGGCTTCAGCTGGGCGACCTTGCGGGAGAGATCGCGCGAGTCCTCGATTTCCTTGCCGTCGACCTTCAGGATGGTGTCACCCTGGGCGATGCCGGCGGCGAGAGCGGGCGAGTCCTCCGTCACGTCGGACACGAGCGCACCCTTGGCCGCGGCGAGGCCCATGCTCTCGGCGATGTCCTCGGTCACCGGCTGGATCCTGACGCCGAGCCAGCCGCGCGTCACCGAGCCCGTTTCCTTGAGGCTGGCGATCACGTTCTCCGCAACCGCGGCGGGAATGGCGAAGCCGATGCCGACCGAGCCGCCCGACGGCGAGAAGATCGCGGTGTTGATGCCGACCACTTCGCCCTCGAGGTTGAAGGCCGGACCGCCCGAGTTGCCGCGGTTGATGGCGGCGTCGATCTGCAGGAAGTCATCATAGGGGCCAGCGCCGATGTCACGGCCGCGGGCCGAGATGATGCCGGTCGTCACCGTTCCGCCGAGGCCGAAGGGATTGCCCACCGCCATCACCCAGTCGCCGACGCGGGGCGCGTCGCTGGTGAAGGTCACGTGGTCGAACTTCTTGTCGGACTCGATCTTGATGAGCGCGAGGTCGGTCTTGGGATCGGTGCCGATCACCTTGGCCTTGTACTCCATGCCGTCCTGGAGCGTGACGCTCACTTCCTCGGCGTCCTTGACCACGTGGTTGTTGGTCACCGCATAGCCGTCAGCCGTGATGATGAAGCCGGAGCCTTGCGCCATGCCACCCTCGGGGCGGCGCTGCTGCCCGTCGGGCATGCCCTGGCGGAACTGCGGGAACTGCTTGAAGAAGTCGCCCCACGGGCCCTCGGGCAGGTTGGGCATCATGCCGCCCTGACCGCCTTCGCCGCCCTCGGCCGAGGCGTTGGCGAACTTCACCTGCACGCTGACGACGGCGGGCATCACCCGGTCGACGAGGTCGGCAAAGCCCTTGCTCGGGTCGATCGCGGCGGCCTGGAGCTGGTTCTGGGCGGTAGCGGGGGTCACGGGAATGACCGCGGTCACGCCCACCATCGCGGTGGCGCCGAGGAGGCCGGCGGCGAGCAGGCCAAGGACCTTCGGGGCCTTGCGGGTCGGGTTGGAAGACATTCACTTCTCTCCATCAATCAATTGCATCGATGGTGTGAAGATAGGAACCCTCTCCTTACCGTGACCTGTCCGTCAGGTGAAACTTAGGTAAGCCTTGCGTCAAACCCAAGGCTATTCCATGGCCCTCTTCAGGGCCTGCCTTTCCGCTTCGGAAAGTGGCGACTCTGGCGCAGCGGCAACCCGCCTGCGGCGCATCAGCAGCATCGTACCCGCCAGCAGCAGCACCACGAAGGGCGTCGCCCACAGCAGCACGGTGCCGGCGGAGAGCGGCGGCTTCAGCAGCACGAATTCCCCATAGCGCGCCACCACGAAGTCGAGGACTTCGTCATCGCTCTTGCCCTGCACCAGCTGCTCGCGCACCAGCGTGCGCAGATCCTTGGCGAGCGGCGCATCCGAATCGTCGATCGACTGGTTCTGGCAGACGAGGCAGCGGAGTTCCGCCGAGATGGCGCGCGCCCGCTTCTCCAGCGCGGGGTCCTTCAGGAGCTCGTCGGGCGACAGCGCGAAGGCCGGCGACAGTGTCGCGAGCACCGCCAGCATGGCGAGGAGCTTCCTCATTCTGCTGGCACCGCCTGGGCCGGCATGGCGCGCTTGGGCGCCCCCACCCGGTAGCGCCGGTCGGAGAGCGACAGCAATCCGCCGAAGAACATCATGGTGGCTCCCAGCCAGATGAAGTTGACGAATGGGTTATAGTAGAGCCTCACGGCCCG
>JADCDC010000111.1 GCA_020252385.1 Aestuariivirga sp. | reverse complement strand
GTAACGGTCGCCGATGCGGTGGTGCGGGCGGCCACCTGTTGCCCCGCCGAAGGCGACGATCAGTTCGTCATCCGCGGGTGCATCGGCGATCGAGAACTGCACGGTGAGGTAATGCGAGCGCCGCCCGGTGTCGTGCTTGTCCATGAGCGGGATCTGGATCTGGGTATTGGCGGGGCCGCGGGTGTTGGTGAAGCCGAGATAGGTCTTCGCCCCCAGCGCCTCACGATAGAAATTGCCGAAGTGCAGCGTGTGGATGAGGGCCGACGCATGCTCCTGCTCGCAGTCAAGCCCGGCCATGGCGGCCTTGCCATAGGCCTCGATCCTGTCAGCACCGCCCGCCATGGCCACGATGCGGTCCGTCAGGAGCCTGCCGAGGATGGGCGCGAAGCTCTGGATCTCGGGTTTCAGGTTTTCGACGAACCCGCGGCCGGCCCAGGGGTTCTTCACCACCGCGGCAACGCCCAGCATCCGGAGCGGCGGGGCGGCCGCCCTTTCGCCCTCGATGCGGATTTCCTCTTCGAAGTTCACGAGCTTTCTGATCTTCAGTTCCATGTCGGCCTCCGGCACTCCGGAGACCATAACACGCACCGCGGCGCCGGGATCAACGAAGATGTCGCGTGCGCCGCCCGCGGGCACGAAAGGCCTAGGCGGGCGGCGGTTCGGGCCTGTATGACAACGGGGGTGGAGGAGGCGTGACCATGACCCAACTGCAGCGCTACCGGATGTTCATCGACGGGCAGTGGGTGGATGCGTCGGATGGGCGAACCTTCACATCCATGAATCCGGCCACGGGCGATGACTGGTCGGAAATTCCCGAAGCCACCGCTGCCGACGTGAACCGGGCGGTCGAGGCCGCACACCGCGCCTTCACGGAGGGCGAATGGGCCAGTGCGCTACCCACCGCGCGCGGCAGATATCTTCGCCGCCTCGCCGAACTGCTCGCCCAGAAGTCGGAGGAGCTTGGCCGGACCGAGACCATCGACACCGGAAAGATGCTGAAGGAAACGCGCTGGCAGGCGAAATACATCGCCGAGTTCTTCCACTTCTATGCCGGTGCTGCCGACAAGGTGATGGGCTGCACCCTACCCATCGACAAGCCTGACATGCTGGCGATGACGCTGCGCGAGCCGCTTGGCGTGATCGCTGCCGTCGTGCCGTGGAACTCGCAGCTCTTTCTCGCCGCGGTCAAGATCGGGCCGGCGCTGGCAGCGGGCAACACCGTGGTGCTCAAGGCGTCCGAACATGCCTCCGCTCCGATGCTGGACTTCGCCAGGCTGATCGAGGAAGCGGGCTTTCCGTCCGGCGTGTTCAACGTCGTCACCGGCCACGGCGACCCCTGCGGCCGGGTGCTGACATCGCACCCGCTGGTGCAGCGCATCAGCTTCACCGGCGGCCCGGAGTCGGCACGCCACATCATCCGCAATTCGGCGGAGAACTTCGCCCAGGTCTCGCTTGAGCTTGGTGGCAAGTCCCCCTTCCTGGTGTTCGACGACGCCGACCTCGAAAGCGCGCTGAACGGATCGATCTCCGGCATCTTCGGGGCGACGGGCCAGTCCTGCGTGGCGGGTTCGCGCCTCTATCTGCATGACAAGGTCGCGGACCGCTTCCTCGACACGATGGTGTCGCGCGCCCGCCAGATCCGCATCGGCGATCCGCTGCTCGAGGAAACCCAGATGGGCCCGCTCGCCACGGCGGGGCAGCTGGCCCGAATCGAAAGGGAAGTCGCCTTCGCCCAGGAGCAGGGCGGCAGGCTGCTGACAGGCGGGCAGCGGCCGGCGGGCCAGAACCGCGGCCTCTTCTATGAGCCCACCATCATCGAATGCCGCAGCCAGAAGGACCGCATCGTCGATACGGAATTGTTCGGACCGGTTCTGAGCGTTCTGCGCTTCAAGGAGGAGGATGAGGTCATCCGCCTCGCCAACGATAGCCGGCACGGCCTCGCCGCCGGTGTGTTCACGCGCGATGGCGCCCGTGCACTGCGGGTGACCAGGCAGCTGCGTGCCGGCATCGTCTGGGTCAACACCTACCGCGTTGTCTCGCCCATCGCCGAGTTCGGCGGCTTCAAGGAGTCGGGCCATGGCCGCGAGAGCGGCTTCCAGGCGATCTATGACTACACGCGGCCCAAGACGGTGTGGATCAACACCTCCGATCAGCCGCTCGCCAATCCCTTCGTGATGCGCTAGCCGGAGCGATCAGCCCCACGCGGCCGAACAGTCGATGCCAAACGCGGGTGGGCGGTGCTGCTTCACTCCGCGCTCGCCCCTGCTGCCGTCAGCGCGCCGATGATGTCGGGCGCGAGGAGAACCACCGGGTTCGATGCCGAGTTGCCCCAGGCGATGAAGGACACGCGGTTCCCGGCCGAGGCGCCGGCTGCGGAAATGAATCCCGGCGTCTGTCCGCCATGTCCCCAGAAGCTGCCATCGAGCCGGATCAGGCCGAGACCATATCCATCGGTTCCCGGAATCGGGGAGGGCACCGTCTGCTGCATCAGCGCGAGGCTGGCGGGTGAACGGAACAGCTTGCCCTCGAACAGCGCCGTCATGAAGCGGTGCATGTCGTCCGCAGTCGAGATCACCCCGCCGCCGGCCCAACTCTGCGAGACGACCCTCTACAGGTTGGCGTCGAGCGCGCCGCCGAGTGCAGCCGGAACATGCGAGTCGCCGGCACAGGCCCTGGGCGATGTGCCCTGGCCAAGGGCTTCGCTCGAGAGCAGCACAATCAGCAGGAGAGAGAAAGCATTCAAGTTTGATCGAGGCATTCCGGATCCAGCCTGACGTGAACATGGTAAGCAAAGTCGCCATGATAACCCGATAACCTTCATCGGCCCAGTGCCACCGGGCCTCCCAGCCGGAGAAGTTTGCCGAGGTTTCCCTCCGCACCCGGAGCTTTTCAGGGCGAAGCATTGGTGATATCGAGAGTTCCTGATGCCGGACACGCAGGTTGACGCCAGAGGGGATGTCGATGACGAAAAAGACTGCGCTGATCACCGGAATCACAGGGCAGGATGGATCCTACCTTGCGGAGTTCCTGCTGGCGAAGGGTTATGAGGTGCATGGGATCAAGCGCCGTGCGTCCCTGTTCAACACCGCCCGCATCGACCACATCTACGAGGACCCGCACCACCGCGATGCGCGGCTCAGGCTGCACTACGGCGATCTTTCCGACAGCCTGGGCCTCACCCGCATCGTGGCGGAGGTGCAACCGGACGAGATCTACAATCTGGGCGCCCAGTCGCATGTCGCAGTGAGCTTCGAGGCGCCGGAATACACCGCGGACGTGAATGGCCTGGGCACGCTTCGGCTGCTGGAGGCGATCCGCTTTCTGGGGCTGGAGAAGAAATCCCGCTTCTACCAGGCCTCGACCTCGGAGCTCTACGGGCTGGTGCAGGAAACGCCGCAGCGGGAGACAACGCCCTTCTATCCGCGAAGCCCCTATGCAGTCTCCAAGCTGTTCTCCTACTGGATCACCGTCAACTACCGGGAGGCCTATGGATTCTATGCATGTAACGGGATCCTGTTCAATCACGAAGGGCCGCGGCGTGGCGAGACCTTCGTCACGCGCAAGATCACGCGGGGCCTCGCCAACATCGCGCTCGGGCTTGAGGACTGCCTCTATCTCGGCAATCTCGATGCGTTGCGTGACTGGGGACACGCCCGCGACTATGTCGCCATGCAGTGGCTGATGCTGCAGCAGGACGCTCCCGAAGACTACGTGATCGCAACCGGGCAGCAGTATTCGGTGCGCCAGTTCCTGTCCTGGGCGGCAGCGGAACTCGGCATCACCCTGGGCTTCGAGAAGACAGGCCCCGACGAGGTGGGGGTGGTGAAGGCCGTCGACGGCGAACACGCGGCGCGCCTCAAGCCGGGGGAGGTGATCGTGCGGATCGATCCGCGCTATTTCCGTCCTGCGGAGGTCGATGCGCTGGTGGGCGATGCGTCCAAGGCGAGGGAGAGGCTGGGGTGGACGCCCACCACGACGGTGAAGGAGATGTGCGCCGAGATGGTGCGTGAGGACCTGGCCGCAGCGCGTCGCCACCGCCTGCTGCAGAACCACGGTCTCGGCCTTCCCATGTCGCGCGGGGGGTGAGCCATGCGCCGGTGTTTCGTTGCAGGCCATCGCGGGATGGTGGGTTCGGCGATCCTCAGGCAGCTGCAGGCCCGCGGCGTCGAGGTCATCACCAGGACGAGGGGCGAACTCGATCTTGCCGACCAGGCGGCGGTCCGCCTGTTCATGCGGGCAGCGAAGCCCGACGCGGTGATCCTCGCGGCGGCCAAGGTCGGCGGCATTCTCGCCAATCAGACCTATCCGGCGGACTTCATCTACGAGAACCTGATCATCGAAGCCAATGTCATCGATGCGGCGCACCGGGCGGGCGTGGAGCGGCTGCTGTTCCTTGGCTCGTCCTGCATCTATCCCCGTCTCGCCCCGCAGCCCATGCCCGAGGAAGCACTGCTGAGCGGCGCGCTTGAACCCTCGAACGAGCCATACGCCATCGCCAAGATCGCGGGGATCAAGCTGTGCGAAAGCTACAATCGCCAGCATGGCACGGACTATCGCTCGGTCATGCCGGCCAATCTCTATGGGCCCGGCGACAATTTCCACCCGCGGGATTCGCACGTGCTGCCCGCCCTGCTGCGGCGGTTTCACGAGGCGGCGCAGTCCGGCCAGGCGGAGGTCGTGGTGTGGGGGTCGGGCCGCCCGCGCCGCGAGTTCCTGCATGTCGATGACATGGCACAGGCCTGCCTCTTCGTGCTGGAGGCCGATCGCGCGCT
>JADCDC010000110.1 GCA_020252385.1 Aestuariivirga sp. | reverse complement strand
CCGGAACAGCCGACGAGGCGTCCCGCGGCATCGAGATGGAAGACCACGAAGGCCTCAGGCCCCAGTTGCCGGCGGATCGTGGTGACGCCGTCCGCCGGGCTTCCGGCGATCTGCAGCGAGAGATCATACTGGTCCGACCAGAACCACGGCACGGCGAGATAGGACTTCTCTCCGCCCAGCATGTTTTGGGTCGCCACGTTGGCCTGGTCGGTGGCGTTGCGCCAGGCCTCGAGCCGCATGCGCTTGCCGCCGAACAGACCGTGCGGAAAGGAGCAGCAATCGCCCGCCGCGAAGATCAGGGGATCGCTGGTGCGCAGCTGGTCATCGCAGGCGATGCCGTTCTCGATCAAGAGGCCCGCGGCCTGGGCCAGCGCCACCTCGGGTGCTGCACCAATGCCGGCGATGACGATCTCCGCCTCCACCTTGCGGCCGTCCGCCAGCCTCACACCATCGGTCTCGACGGACTTCGACGCGGTGCCCACCTCCATGGCGACACCCGCCTCCACATGGCGGGCATGGACGACGCGCGCGATCTCTTCCGGCACGCCGCGCATCAGGATCCTGGGCTGCGCCTCGATCAGGGTGACGCGGCAGCCGAGCTTGCGGGCACTCGCCGCCACCTCGAGGCCGATGAAGCCGCCGCCCACGATCGCGGCGCTGGCGCTGGCGCGGAGCCTGCTGCGCAGATGGTCGCCATCGGCGAAGTCGCGCAGCGTGTAGGCAAGTTCGCCGCCCTCGATCGTCAGGCGGCGTGGCTTGGCGCCGGTGGCGATCAGGAGCCTGTCATAGGCGATGGCGCGGCCGTCCTCCAGCACCACGGCCTTCGCCTTGCGGTCGATCGTCTCGGCCCGGGCGCCGCGCACGAAGATGGCGTTGAGCGAGGAAATCATGCTCTCGTCGAGGAGATAGGCGGGGGAGGGCTCCTTCTCCTCCGTCAGCATCGCCTTGGAGAGCGGCGGCCGGTCATAGGGCAGCAGCGTTTCCTCGCCGATGAGCGTGATGGGGCCGCCCCAGCCATTGGCGCGGAGGCTGACGATGGCGCGCGCCCCCGCCATGCCGCCACCGACGATCACCATCCCCGCTTCCGACATTCCCGCAACTCCGCCTGCTGTCTGACGGCGTGGTTACGCGATCCGGCGCGGCATTTCCAGATGCCTCGGGGGCGTGGAGCGACCTGATGACCTCAGAAACGGTAGTTGAGCGTGAAGCGGACGGACTGGACGCTGAAGTCGGTGTCGCTGGCGAGCGAGAAGATCGTGGGCGATGCGATGTTGCCGGCATCGTCGGTGTCGGGCACTGTTTCGCTGGTTTCGAGGCTGCCGAGATCGGTGTAGCGATACTCGAACCGGGCCGAGAGGTTTTCCATGAACATCCACTCGACGCCGCCGCCCAGGGTCCAGCCATTCAGCGTTTCGTCATCGCTCGGGTTCAGGTCGTCACAAAAGGTGCCGCCGTCCTCGTTGAAATCGCAGCCCTCGAAGGCGCTCACATCGGCCTTTGCCCAAGACCAGCCCGCCAATCCGTAGATCAGCGCTTCAGGCGTGACCAGGAAACCAGCCCGCCCGGAGAGCGTCAGCATGCCTTCGAGCGAGGCTTCGGCGTTCATTCCCTCCTCGGACAGGGGATTGCCGAAGAACGGATAGTCGACAGACCTGAAATTCGAGTCCGAGAGTTCCTGTCCACCGGAGATGTCCACCATGGCGCCAATGACGAAGCTGTCATGCAACTGGTAGTCGAAACCGAGCTGGCCGGTTGCAAACCAGCCACTGTCCTCGAGGTCTTCGGAATAGATCTCGCCCAGGTTCGCGCCGAGTTCGGTGTCGGCCTCGTTGCAGAATTCATCGGTGCAGCTCGTCAGGTCGACGTCGAATGCGGCCCACTGGTAACCGCCGCCGACGCCGATGTAGAAGCCGGTCCAGCTGTCCGACACCACCGGCGCGACGTCGGCTGCTTTCGCGGCGCCCGAAACAGCAAGCAAGCAGATACCGGCAAGCACGGCACTCCGGAATGGCTGCACCATTGTGGATCTCCGCCTGGAATCGATTCCAAGCATCATCAATGTTGATGCCTAACTCCGTCCAGAAGAAACGGCCACGCCGCCGCGGATCATAAGGGAAGTGTGGCAAATCGAGCACATTATGTGCAATTATAAATTGTTTACTGGTTTTATCCTTCCGCAGGGACGAGTGCCGGACCTCGGTCACCCGGCCATCTAGGCCTTTCGGTAGCCGATCGCCGCCGCATTGACGACGAGGGCGGGGTCGAGGCGGCCGGCGAAATGGTCGATGACGTTCTGCACCGAGGCCACCGCCATGCGGGCGGCGCATTCGGCCGTGAGGCCCGCGGTGTGCGGGCTGATGACCACGCGGTCATTGGTGAGGAGCGGGTTGCCGGCATCGGGCGGTTCGCTCGCCAGCACGTCAAGCCCTGCGCCGAACAGGCGGCCCTCGCGGAGCGCGCGGTCGAGGAGGGCTTCGTCCACAAGCCCGCCGCGCGCGGCGTTGATGAGGATGGCGCCGGGCTTCATGGCGGCGAGTTCCTCCTCGAAGATCACCGCACCTGCCGTCGATCCCGGCATGTGGAGGGAGACTACGTCGGCTTCGCCCAGGGCCTTCACGAGGTCGGCGGCGGGCCTGACGCCGTGCTTGGCCAGGAGGTCCGGCTTCACGAAGGGATCATAAGCCATCACCGCCATGCCGAAGGCCTTGGCGAGTTCCGCGACGCGCCGCCCGATGCGGCCGAAGCCCACGAGCAGCAGCGTCTTGCCGTCGAGCTCCACCGTTTCGAACCGGTTGCGGATGTTCCATTGGCCCTCGCGCGATGCTCTGTCATGGCTTGCCGCACGGCGGGCGACGGCCAGCATCAGCATCAGCGTGTGCTCGGCCACGGCGCGCGAATTGACGTCGCCCACGATCGACAGCGGAATGCCCCTGGCGCTGAGTGCGGCGACATCGACCGCGTCATAGCCCACGCCGTGGCGCGACACGATGGCGAGCTTCGGTGCGGCCGCGATGGTCGAAGCCGTCATCGGCTGGGTGCGCAGCACCACCGCCTCGGCCTCCGCCATGTGCGGCAGGTAGGACTCGACCGACACGTCGTCGACAAGCGTGTGTGTGAAGCCCTGGGCCTGTTTCAGCCGTTCGAGACCCGCGGGGTGGAGCTTTCCGGCAACGAGGATGTGCGGCATGTCAGTAACCCGCGTTGCGCGGCGGGGCCGCGGTGGCGACCGTCTCGCCCATCAGCTTTCGCGCCTCGTCGATGCTGGCCTTGGCGGCCCCCGCCAGGAGGCGCACGTCGTTCAGCAGCGTCACGAGGTCGAAGCCCCAACCGATTGCCTTCGCCGCGTAGGACGACGTGCCGCAGTGAAGGCAGGCCTTGATGCCCGCCGCATGGGCCTCGGAAAGGACGGTCCGGATTGCCTCCACCATCTCCGGTTCCTCGCGGTCGAAGCCCGTCGGGTACTTCCTACCCGTGAGACCGAGCGTGAGGTCGGCGGGGCCGATGTAGACGCCATCGAGACCCGGTGTCCTTACGATGTCGCGCAGGTTCTTCATGCCGTCGGCGGTCTCGATCATGGCGAGGCAGAGGACGTCCTCGTCGGCCCATTTGCCATAGTCGGCGCCATGCGCGAAGACGGCGCGGGTGGGCCCCATGCTGCGCTGGCCATGGGGCGGATAGCGCATGCAGGAAACGAGGAATTGGGCCTCCTCCGCGGTGTTGATCATGGGACAGATGATGCCGAGGGCACCTCCGTCCAGCGCCTTCATGATGTCGCCCGCCGAGAGCCAGGGCACGCGCACCATAGGGGTGACGGGGGAGGCCTTCATCGCCTGCAGCATGGGGCCCAGCGCGTCATAGCCCAGGAAGCCGTGCTGCTGGTCGATCGTCACCGCGTCATAGCCCTGCTGCGCCATGATCTCGGCGGTGAAGGCATTGCCGATCGAAAGCCAGCCGTTGAGAACCGGCTTTCCCTGCTGCCAGAGGCGGCGGATGTTGTTCTGGGACATGCTAGACCACCACCTGCGTGAGCTTGACGTTCATGTAGTCGTGAATTCCCTCGGCACCACCCTCGCGGCCCATGCCGCTTGCCTTGATGCCGCCGAAGGGCGCTTCCGCCGCGGCGAGCGCATAGGAATTGACCCCCACCATGCCGGCCTCGAGACGCTGGGCCGCCTCGCGCATGCGGCTGGGATCGCGGGTGAAGACATAGGCCGCGAGGCCATGTTCGCTGGCATTGGCGCGGGCATAGGCCTCCTCTGTGCTCGCGAAGGAGGAAATGGCCGCGATGGGGCCGAAATTCTCCTCGGCGATCGCCAGCGCATCGTCGGGCAAGCCGGTGATGACGGTGGGCTCGAAGAAGAAGCCCTTGTTCTGCCCCTTGGGCCTGCCGCCGCCGGCTTCGATTGTTCCGCCGCGTGCCTTTGCATCCGCTACGATCCGTTCCATGGCGTCGATGCGGCGCTGGTTGATGAGGGGACCCATCTGGGTCGACTCCTCGAGGCCGTGGCCGAGCTTGAGCGCCGCGGCCCGCGCGGTGAAGCCTTCGACAAAGGGCTTCACCAGCCGCTCATGCACGTAGAAACGGTCGGCGGTGACGCAGACCTGGCCGGCATTGGCGAACTTGACGGGCACCGAAAGGTCCAGCACATGCTCGACATGGGCGTCCTCGAAGACGAGCACGGGGGCGTTGCCGCCGAGCTCCATCGACACGCGCTTCAGCGTTGCGGCCGAATCGCGGATCATCTGCTGGCCGATGGCGGTCGATCCGGTGAGCGAGATCTTGCGCACCAGGGGGCTTGCCATGATCGGCGCATAGGTCGTCTCGGCGGGGCCGATCACGAGATTGACCACGCCCGGCGGCACGCCCGCCTCACGCACGCAATCGACGAGCAGCATGGCGGTGCCCGGCACCTCACGCGAGGGCCGGACGATTATGGCGCAGCCCGCGGCCAGCGCGGGCGCGATCTTGCGGGCGATCAGGAAGGCAGGGAAGTTCCAGGCAGTGAATGCGGCGGCGATGCCCACGGGCTCGTGGCTCACCTCGATACGGCCGCCCGGCGCGCGGCTCTCGACGATGCGGCCATAGATGCGGCGGGCCTCCTCGGCGTACCAGCGGAACTGGTCGATCGACAGGCCCCATTCGCGCCGCGCCTGGGCGAGCGGCTTTCCCGTTTCCAGCACCATGCGGCGGGCGGCCACCTCCGTCCGTTCCGCCATGATCCGGGCGACGGCATGCAGCGTGTCGGCACGGGTCCAGGCCGGGGTGGACCGCCACGCCCTGAGGCCTGCCGCAGCAGACTCGATCGCTTCCTCGACATCGGCGGCGGAGGCGGCGGGCGCAGCGCCGATCACCTCGCCCGTCGCGGGGTCCGTCACCTCGATCACCCCGGCGCCGCCGGTCTTCCGCCATTCGCCGCCGATCAGCAGCCCGTGATCCTGGTACATTCGACCCTCGCTTCCACCCCCATCTTGATTGGCCAGCCCTGGCCCGCCGTCAAGCCCGGCCGCAACTCTGGTTGCCGCCTGCCGGTTGCCGGGAATAGAGTGCGGGGAAAGGGCGACGGAATGGACGTTTTGTTCCATCGCTTGCAAAAATAGACGAAATGTTTCAAACGTCGTGTTTTGGGAGGATCCGCCATGCCGACAGTCCGCTTGACCATGGCACAGGCGCTCGTGCGCTACCTGTGCAACCAGTACACCATCATCGACGGCAAGAAGGAACCGCTTTTCGCCGGTCTCTTCGGCATCTTCGGCCATGGCAACGTCACCTGCCTGTCGGAGGCGCTCGAGGCGGTGCAGGACCAGCTTCCGACCTGGCGCGGCCAGAACGAGCAGTCGATGGCGCTGGCCGCTGTGGCCTTTGCCAAGGCGAAGCGGCGGCGGCAGATGATGGTGGCTCTCTCCTCGATCGGGCCGGGTGCGCTCAACATGGTGACGGCGGCGGGCTGCGCCCACGCTAACCGGCTCCCGATCCTGATCCTCGCGGGCGACGTCTTCGCCAACCGCAGGCCCGATCCGGTGCTGCAGCAGGTCGAGCACTTCAACAATCCCTCGACCTCGGTGAACGACGCCTTCCGGGCCGTGTCGCGCTACTGGGACAGGATCACCCACCCCGAGCAGATCATCTCCTCGCTGCCGCAGGCGGTGGCGACACTGCTCGATCCCGGCGATTGCGGGCCCGCCTTCATCGCGCTCTGCCAGGACACGCAGGAAATCGCCTTCGACTATCCGGAGGCCTTCTTCACGCCGACCGTCCACGCCATTCCGCGCCTGCGGCCCGACCGCGACCGCGTGGCGAAGGCGGTCGAGATCATCAAGTCCGCCAAGCGCCCGCTCATCATCTCGGGTGGTGGTGTTCGCTATTCAGGTGCCGAGAAGGAGGTTTCCGACTTCGCGCTGAAGCACGGCATCCCCATGGCCGAAACGATTGCCGGCAAGGGTGCGGTGACCCATGACCATCCCGCGCATGTGGGCCCGATCGGCGTCGTCGGCTCGACCTCGGCCAATGAGATGGCGGGTGTGGCGGACGTCGTCATCGCCATCGGCACGAGGCTCCAGGACTTCACCACGGGTTCTTGGACGGTCTTCTCGCACGATGCGCAGTTCGTCTCGATCAACGCAGCGCGCTATGACGCCACCAAGCACCGCGCCCTTGCGGTGGTGGGCGATGCGCGGGAGACGGTGAGCGAACTCGAAGCAGCCCTTGGCGCATGGAAGGCCGATGCCGCCTGGACGCAGAAGGGCAAGACCGCCTTCAAGGGCTGGAACGATCTCCTCGACCAGCACCAGAAGCCCACCAACGCCGCGGTGCCGACCTATGCGCAGGTCGTGGGCACCGTCAACACATGGGCGGCACCCAATGACACGATGGTGACGGCGGCAGGCGGCCTTCCCGGCGAGACGGCCAAGGGCTGGCGCGTGAAGAACCCCAACACCTATGACCTCGAATTCGGCTTCTCCGCCATGGGCTATGAGATCGCCGGCGGATGGGGCCATGCCATGGCCAAGAAGGGCGACGGCGAAACCATCGTCATGGTGGGCGACGGCTCCTACCTGATGATGAATTCGGACATCTATTCGACCGTGCTGACCGGCCACAAGATGATCGTCATCGTCTGCGACAATGGCGGATACGCCGTCATCAACCGCCTGCAGAACTTCAAGGGCACGCCGTCCTTCAACAACCTCATCAAGGACAGCCGGGTGAAGCAGCCCTTCGCGGTCGACTTCGCCAAGCACGCCGAATCCATGGGTGCCGCCACACGCCATTGCCAGAGCCTCGCCGACCTCGAGGCAGCCCTGGCCTGGGCCAAGACCACGGACCGCACGACCGTGATCTCGATCGTCACCGACGCTTACGCCTGGGTTCCGGGCGATGCCGACTGGGACGTGGGCGTGCCGGAGGTCTCCGAGCGTCCGGAGGTCCAGAAGGCGCGTGAGCACCATGAGACGATCCGCAAGAAGCAGCGCATTGGAGTCTGAGATGTTGAAAGCAAAACTGGGCATGTCGCCCATCGCCTGGTGGAACGACGACCTCCCCGAACTCTCGGACGACGTGTCGCTGGAGGAGTGCCTCCGGCAGTCGCGCTCGGCGGGCTTCACAGGGATGGAGCAGGGCCGCCGCTTCCCTTCGAGTGCGGCGGAGATGCTGCCGGTTCTGAAGAAGGCGGACGTCACGCTGTGCGGCGGATGGTTTTCCGGCACGCTGGTCGATGACTCGATCGAGTCCAACAAGCAGCGCATCCAGCCGATGATCGACCTGTTCAAGGCGGTGAAGGCGCCCTGCATCGTCTATGGCGAAGTGGGCCGCTCGATCCAGGGTGACCGCGCGAAGCCCCTGGCGACGAAGCCGAAGCTCTCCGCGGCCGAAATGAAGGCCTATGGCGGCAAGGTCTCGGAGTTCGCCTCCTGGGTCGAGGCGCAGGGCATGCCGCTGGTTTATCACCACCACATGGCCGCGGTGGTCGAGACGGAACCGGAACTCGATGCCTTCATGGCGAGTTCCACGATCTCGCTGCTCTTCGATGCCGGCCACATGGCCTTCGCGGGCGGCGACGTTCTCCGCTGCATCGACAAGCACCACCAGCGCATCAGGCACGTGCACACCAAGGACGTGCGCATGGAGGTGATCAAGGGGTTGGACCGCACGAAGGAGAGCTTCCTCGACGCGGTGATCAAGGGCGCCTTCACCGTGCCAGGCGATGGATCTCTCGACTTCGAGGCGATCGTGAAGAAGCTGAGCGGTTATGGCTATGAAGGCTGGTTCGTGGTCGAGGCCGAGCAGGATCCGAAGAAGGCGCCTCCCATCAGGATGGCGGAGATCGGTCACGCGGAACTGATGCGGGTGATGAAGGCCGCGGGCTATGAGGTCATCGCGTGACGCGCGAGGTCGGAATCGGCATCATCGGTACGGGCTTCATGGGCAAGGCCCATGCCTTCGCCTATCGTGCGGCACTCGCTGCCTTTCCCGATATCCCCGTTCCGCGCCTCGAGATGATTGCCGACGTGGAGGCTGGCCTCGCGGCGAAGGCCGCGCATCAGTATGGCTTCCGGCGCTCCTCGGCCGACTGGCGGGAGCTGGTGAGCGATCCGGCGATCGATGTCGTCTCGATCACCACGCCCAACACGCTGCACAAGGAGATGGCGCTTCAGGCCATCGCGGCGGGTAAGCATGTCCACTGCGAGAAACCACTTTCGCCAACGCTTGCCGACTCGTTTGCCATGGTGGAGGCGGCCGAGAGGAAGGGCGTCGTCACCCAGGTCGGGTTCAATTACATCAAGAATCCGCTCCTGAAGCTGGCCCGCGACATGGTCGCTGCTGGAGAACTGGGCGAGATCACAGGCTTTCGCGGAATCCATGCCGAAGATTACATGCATGATCCCGAGAGTCCCTATTCCTGGCGCATCGATCCCGTCGGCGGGCCCGGCGTCATCGCCGATCTCGGCTCCCACATCATCGGCATGGCGCGTTTCCTGCTGGGCCCCATCGCGGAGGTGAGTGCCGACGTGCGCACGGTGGTGAAGAGCCGCCCGGTGGCAAGGGGTGCGAAGGAACGCAAGGACGTGCTGGTCGACGACGTCGCCCGCATTCTCGTCAGCTTCGGCCGCGGTTGCGGCGGCACCATCGAGGCGAACTGGATCGCCACGGGGCGCAAGATGCAGCTGGGCTTCGAACTGACCGGCGAGAAGGGCTCGCTGGTCTTCTCCCAGGAGCGGCTCAACGAGTTGCTCCTCTACCGGGCGGGCGGCGATTCGAGGACCAACGGGTACGTCAGGATCGAGGCGGGTCCGCAGCATCCGCCCTATGGCGAATTCTGCATCGCTGGCGGGCACCAGCTTGGCTTCAATGACCTCAAGACCATCGAGATGGGCGAGTTCCTGCGCGCCATCGGAGGGGGCCCGAAAGCCGGGCCGGACTTCCGCGAGGCCTGGGAGATCCAGAAGGTGGTCGACGCAGCGATTGCGTCTTCGAAGACCAGGGGCTGGGTGAAGGTCCCCTGAGGGCCGGCCAGGGACCCCCAGATCACCCTCAGGGCGTGACGCCCACGCCCACGGGACAGGACACGCCCGTGCCGCCCAGGCCGCAATAGCCACCAGGGTTCTTCGCGAGATACTGCTGGTGATAGCCTTCAGCGAAGTAGAACGTGCCGGCCTCTGCGATTTCCGTCGTGACGGGGCCGAAGCCCTTCGCCGCCAGCGCCGCGCCATAGGCCTCCTTCGCAGCCAGCGCGGCGTCGCGCTGGGCGGGCGTGGTCCAGTAGATGGCCGAGCGGTACTGCGTGCCGACGTCATTGCCCTGACGCATGCCCTGGGTGGGGTCGTGTGCCTCGAAGAACACCTTCAGAAGCTGCTGATAGGTGACCTGCGCCGGGTCGAAGACGACCAGCACCGATTCGGCGTGCCCGGTGAGCCCGGAACAGACCTCCTCATAGCTCGGGTTGGGGCTGAAACCCCCGGCGTTCCCGACCGCGGTGACCCACACGCCCGGCACCTGCCAGAACTTGCGCTCGGCACCCCAATAGCAGCCCAGCGCAAAAACGGCGGTCTCGAAGCCTTCGGGGTAAGGGCCCTTCAACGGCTTGTGGTTCACGTAATGCAGCTCGGAGGTGGGGATGGCTTCCGCCCGGCCGGGCAATGCCTCGGCAGGCGAAATCATGCGGGCCTTCTGGCGGGTGAAGAACATTCCGGGACACCTTTCTTCAGTATCCGCCAGATATAGGCGGACAATGTGCCAGCCGCCACTCAACAACGCTTGATTTGGGAACGCGATGGCGATATTTCCCCCACCACTTCAAAGGAAGGGTGGCCGAGTGGTTTAAGGCACACGCCTGGAACGCGTGCATACGTGAAAGCGTATCGAGGGTTCGAATCCCTCCTCTTCCGCCACTTAACCGACTGATATTCCCTCAGTTTTGATCTCTGCAGACCGGCGCGGACTAGCTGCGTGTTTTCCGTGGCTTGCCTGACCCGCGGATCGTGATCCCGTATCCAGAGACGCGTTTGCTCCGACTTTCCGGGCTGCGGCGGGCGCGATATCTCTGGCCACCCAAATTTGAGTACGGCTCTGCGATGGTGTCGCTGGCTTGTTGTCGCCCATCTTCTCGGTTAGCTGGCAGATGGGATTTCGGTCGGCGGCTGACGGCCGTCGAGGATCATCCGGATGAGTTCCGGTGACAGGAAGCTCAGGCGGAGAAGCCTCGTGGCATAGGAGCTGTTGATGCCCTGGCAGGCTGCTATGCACACCAGCGCGGCTCCCTCGCCGGCGGGCGCATGTGCAGGCATGTTGTGACGGGTAGGCGGAGCTCAAGGCGGAAATCGAAGCTGCCAGCACGGCGGATGATATTGCGGCAGTGGACCCAACATCGGATGGCCGTGAAAAACGTAAGCCGCACGCGGTATGCAACGCTATTGCGCCGAGAGGTAGGCGCAGGGGGGCGAGTAAAGAAAGAGCAAAGTCGCGAAGGGTCTCAACAATCAGGCCTGTCCAGATCGGTGCGCGGATGTGGTGGCGTCTCAGTCGTCGGTTGCCTGCGACTCGATCTCAAGTGCCGCGAGGTTGCGGATCAGGATGGTGCCGTAGTCGAGCTCGATCACGCCGTCGCCGATGAGTGCGGCGAGGGCGCGGCGGAAGGAGGTGCGGCTCATGCCCACCATGCGGCTGAGTTCCTCCTGCGTCATATGTACCCTTCCCTCGGGCGTGGCGAGCCGAAGCAGAGCGCGGGCGAAAAGTGCCCGCGGCGGCAGCGAGATCACTTCGGCCAGCGTCTTGAGAGAAATCATCACATTTATGTGACTTAGCTTATAGAAGCAGATCCAGTCCCGCGGATTTTCTTCCAGATTGCGCAGAACCGTGGCAGCCGGAAGCTTGAAGACCTGGCAATCGCTGGCCGCCGTCACGCCGAGAGTTCTAACCGAATGGCCGAGCAAGGCAGCATCGCCGATCCAAAAGCCCGGTGTTCCCCGGTGCAACACCACCTCCCGTTCCGAATTGAGCATTACTGAAACGTCAAGCAACCCTTCGCCAAGACCGAATATGCCATCGGCCTGATCGCCGATGGCGTAGACCGGCTGTCCGCGACGGACGCTCATCCAGCGGCCAAGTTTAGCCATTCGCGACTGAAAGTCCGATGGCTGATCAGCCATCCACCCAATGCGCCCAAGCACTCCCAGCTTTGGAAAGGTCAGCTCGGACTTTGTGTTCGTGTCAGGCATTTCCGCTCCCAGATGAACTTCTTCCACTCGTTCTGGATACAGTGTCGCTCGGCTGTTGAGGGTAACACCCGGCAGTTCGAAAACACACCCAATTGTTCCATTTGGCGCAATACACCGCTCCGGTTGAGTTAACATGTGTCGTCGATCTTGAGTATCGGGGGACGGCATTGCGGAGATCAGTCATTCGGATTTACGTTATTGCTACCGTGGCATTGGCCGCGGCCTTCTTTACGTTGCCGGACGTCACCAGTTCCGCCGAGGCATCCACTGTCTCAACTCCTGCGATTGCCGCGGATGTTGCGCCCGCATCGGAGTCAAGTGAGTGCGTTCAACTGCTGTAAAGCACCTGGCAGTTCTGTTTCCTGGCACATATGCCGGCTTGAAGAGAAGATAGATCAGTTACAACCAATAGATCGGCCAGCCGAGCGGGAGGGTAGTCTTGACCAGATCAAACCTTGGGGTTTTCATATCGGCATTCGCAAGAGCGAAACACCAGTCTCGCGGTCTTGCAGCGCTTACGGCCTTTTCGATTCTCGGATCGCTCTGTGCGTCTTCCACGGCTGCCGAGCCTGACCGTTCTGTCCTGCCTTTGCCAGAGCCGGTCCGGAAGGCGTCCACGATCCTCGATGCGCGTGACGCAACACCGCCTCCCTTCTTCACGGTCACTGCGCCCGAGAATGCACCCAACGTGCTGCTCATCCTGATAGACGACCTCGGCTTCGGAGGCACAAGTGCCTTTGGCGGACCCGTTCGGACGCCAAGCTTCGACCGCGTGGCGCAGGAGGGGGTATCCTTCGCCAATTTCCACACCCAGGCGACCTGCTCCCCAACCCGCGCCTCGATGCTGAGCGGGCACAATCATCATGCCGTGAACATGGGCGGCATTGCGGAAGCGGGTACTGCGTTTCCGGGCAACACGACCCGCATTCCGCATGAAACGGCATCCATCGCTGAAATCCTGAGGCTGAACGGCTACAGCACGGCAGCCTTCGGCAAATGGCACCAGACACCGCCGTGGGAAACAAGCGTGTCCGGGCCCTTCGACCTCTGGCCCACCGGGCAGGGCTTCGAGAAGTTCTATGGCTTCATCGGCTTCTCGACCAATCACTGGTCGCCGGCGATCATCGATGGAACCAGCCGCATCCAGCCGCCGAAGACGCCCGGCTACAATTTCATGACGGACATGGCGAACCAGGCCGTGAACTGGATCAACTTCCAGCAGGCCATGACGCCCGACCGGCCCTTCTTCATGTACTTCGCGCCGGGCGCCGTGCGGGCTCCTCACCAGCCGCCCGAGGAATGGTCTCAGCGGTGGAAGGGCGCCTTCGATGAAGGCTGGGACGTGATGCGCGAGAAGAGCCTTGCCAAGCAGATCGCCCTCGGTCTCGTGCCCGAGGGCACGAAACTGGCTCCCCGTCCGGATCCAATTCCGGCATGGGACAGTCTGACCACGGACGAAAAGCGCCTTTACGCCAGGCAGGCGGAAGTCCACGCAGGCTTTCTGGAATACACCGATCACGAGATCGGCCGTGTCATCGAGGCCGTCCGCGCGGCAGGTGAACTCGACAACACGCTGGTGATCTTCGTGGCTGGCGACAATGGGACCGGCGCGGAAGGCGGCCGCAATGGGACCGCGAACGAGTTCACCTATTTCAACGGCGTGCAGCCGACGGTGGAAGAACTGCTGCCCTACCTGAATGCCTGGGGCGGACCGGAGACACTGCCCCACATGGCGGCGGGATGGGCGCAGGTCTTCAACTCGCCCTATGGCTACACCAAGCAGGTGGCGTCGGACTTCGGCGGCACCAAGGTCGGCACGGCGATCCGCTGGCCTCAAGGCCGTGTGCCGGTCGGTGGAGGTTTCCGCACGCAGTTCAACCACGTGAT
>JADCDC010000011.1 GCA_020252385.1 Aestuariivirga sp. | reverse complement strand
TCACTGCAAAGCCAGTCAGCCAGAAGGAGCCTACTGAATGACCACCATCACCGAATTGGCTCCCGGTCTCGCGCTTGTCATGCCGCAGGGCAGGGAGCGCGATGCGATCATCGAGGACCTTGCCGAGCAGATGGCGGCAGTGATCTTGCGGTCTGGCGTCTCGCTTGATGAGGAGGACGTACTGACCATGTTGCTCTGCGACATGGGCTACCCGGCCTCTTGGATCGCGAACCTCATGCCGCCTGCCATCCAGATCGCACGGACCGCACTCACTATCGCAGAGGCACTTGAAATCAGAACTTCGGATCGGGAGGTCTGGAATTGAACGAGCAGCCTGTCATCATCATTCGCCGCGCGCCGCTCACGCCGCAGTCATGGAACGCGGATGAGCGGACGCTTGAGGTGGTATTCTCCACTGGCGCACCTGTCGAGCGCTTCGACGCAAGGGGCGTCTTCGAGGAGCGCCTTTCACTGGATCAGGATTGGAGCGGCTTCCGTGGCGCTCCGGTTCTGAACGCGCACCGCCGTGATAGCATTGAGGATGTGATCGGGTCCGTAACGTCCGCAAGGACGGTCGGTCAGGAAGCCCGCGCCGTCATCAAGCTGTCACGGCGGGCGGACGTGGAGCCGGTCATTCAGGACATTCTCGATGGCATCCTTCGCGGCGTGAGCGTCGGATATATCGTCCACGATTGGAAGGAAACGACAGACGGCGCGCGGCGCATCAAGACTGCAACCCGCTGGCAGCCTGTTGAGCTTTCCATCGTCCCCATTCCTGCCGACCGTCTTGCAACTATCAGAGGTCAAGACATGACTACTCCGAACCCGGCGACCACGCCGAACGATGAGGCTACGCCCGTGGATCGGGCAGCCGTCAACACCGCCATCCGCTCCATTGCGGAATTGGCCAACCTCGATCAGGGATGGATCGATAAGCAGATCGACGGCAATGCGACCGTCGAGCAGGCCCGCGCCGCCGCCTTCGACGCTATGCAGCAGCGGAGCCAGCAGACGCGGACGATCACCAGCACGGCGCACAACACCGCAACGCTGGACAATCCCGAGGTCCGCGCCCGCGCGATGGGCGAAGCGATCTTCGCCCGCCTCAATCCCGCTCATGAGGTATCGGGAGCGGCGCGCAACTTCGTCGGCCTCTCGGTCCCCGAGCTTGGGCGCGAGTGCCTCCGCTCCGCTGGTGTCTCGGTGACGGGCATGAGCGCATCGCAGATCGTGACCCGCGCGCTCCACTCGACCAGCGACTTCGCCATCGCCCTGGGTGACGCGGTGGGCCGCACCATGCGGCAGGCCTACAGCGAAGCGCCGAGCGGCCTCAAGACGGTGGCCCGCATGACCACCATGCGGGACTTCCGCGAGAGGAAGCGCATCCAAACCTCGCAGTTCGACAGGCTGGAGAAGGTGAACGAGGCTGGCGAGTTCAAGCGCGGCTCCTTCAAGGAGGAAGCGGAAGCCTACAAGCTGGCGACCTTCGGCAAGGTCTTCGGCATCACCCGGCAGGCTCTCGTCAACGACGATCTCGGCGTCTTCAACGACGTTCCCCGCAAGCTTGGCATCGCGGCGGCGGCATTCGAGGCGCAGGCGCTGGTCGATCTCCTGATCTCGGGCAGCGGCGCTGGTCCGCTCATGAGCGACAGCAAGCGGCTCTTCCACACCGACCACGGCAACCTCGCCGCCTCGGCGGGCGTACCCGATGAAACCCGGCTCAGCGCAGCACGGCTCGCGATGCGGAAGCAGAAGGACGCTAGCGGTCAGTTTATCGCGGTGGCACCGCGCTACATCGTGATCCCGAGCGAACTGGAAACGGGCGTCGAGAAGCTGCTCTCCACGGTGCAGGCGGCAGAGACGGCGAACGTCAGCGCCTTCGCTGGCAAGCTGACCCCGGTGGTCGAGCCGAGGCTCACCAGCGGCACCGCCTGGTATCTTGCCGCAGACCCGGCGCTTATCGTGGGCCTCGAATACGCCCACCTTGAAGGCGAGCCGGGGCCGCAGATTGAGACGCGCGCGGGCTTCGACGTCGACGGCATCGAGACGCGTATCCGCCTCGACTTCGGATGCGGCTTCATCGACTGGCGCGGCTGGTATCGGAACGCGGGCTGAACACCATGACCACTGCCGCCGATCTTCGTTCGCAGCTTGAGAGCCTTCGAAAGGCGAGGGCATCAGGCATCCGGTCCATCGAGTTCAACGCTGGCAACGGCTCATCGCGCCGCGTCGAATACAAGGACGATGCGCAGATGGCAGCGGCGATTGCCGATCTGGAAAGCCGGATCGCGGCCATCGAGGGTCGGCGGGTCAGCACCATTCATATCCACACTTCAAAAGGACTTTGATCCATGAAGAACTTCGTTCAGGCCGGAAACAACATCACGGCCCTTGCACCCACCGGAGGCGTCGCAAGCGGCGATCCGGTTCTCATTGGCAGCCTGTTCGGCGTAGCCGGAACCGACGCGGCGGAAGCAGCCGAGGTCGAGCTTGCCACGGTCGGCGTCTACGACTTGCCCAAGGCCGCACTCGCGGTGACGGCAGGCGCGGTCGCATACTTCGATGCATCGGCGGGCGTCGTGACGACGGACGACAATATGGGGAGCAATCTCCGCGTCGGTATCTTCGTTGCTGCCGCTGCCGATAGCGCAACCATTGGCCGCGTCCGTCTCGACGGCGCGGCATCTTAGTCTGCGGGGGCCTTTCTTGAGGGCGAAGCGGCCAGCCCAATAACGGAGAGCAACCTCCCCTCCCCGACAGGCTCAACTATGGGGTCAAGGTTGCGAAGCCGCTCACCACACCAAGCCTCCCCGGCCTTCGGGCCGGGAGGCATCCACCAAAACCACGGAGACAGTTCGGATGGGATGACGAGCGAGAAATCGCGCGCGTGTTCCGCGCGCCTGACTTGGGAACTCCGATGCCGAAAGCATCAAGTCGAGATCAGGGCCTCTATCCATCGGAAGCGGAGATTGCCCGCCGTCTGAGCCAAGACCCAAGGTCGTGGCCAGCCATCGCGCACGTCCTGGAACGGGACGGCCTTCCCCCAATCGATCCCCTCATGGGCGGGCGCTTCTGGCCCGCCGTGGAGGCCTATTTGCACCGTCGGCATGGCCTTTCTAACATCGAGATCCATCATCCCGATGGAATGGAGGACTTCGATGCGCTCTAAATCCAGCACGATCAATGCTCCGGGCATCAAGACCCGGAAGAACAAGGATGGCACGCTGCGGCTCTATTGGGTTGCTCGCGGCGATCTTGTCCGCCGAGGCTACATGCCAGAAACGGTGCGGCTGCACTACGACCTTGGCAATCCGCTCGATCATCCGCTGATCGAGGCATCCTGCCAGCGTCTGCAAGCCGAGATGCTGGAGTGGTCCAGCGGTCGCACGCGAGGACCGAATTCATTCAACGGCACTGTGAAGGACTTGATACGCCGCTATCAGGTGGACCCAGCCAGCCCATATCAGGAACTCAAGATCAACTCCCGCCGCACCTACGACGAGGTAATGGACAAGATCGAGCGCGCCTTCGGGGCGCGCGTTCTTCGCAATCTGACCATTGCCGACTTCCGCCGTTGGTACGATGAGGCGAAGAAACCGAAGTCGCCGGGAGGGCCTGAGCGGATCACGAAGGCGCACAACATCATGCGCATGGTGCGCCGCCTTCTCGCCTATGGCGTGATGGCCGAAATTCCAGAATGCAAGCGGCTCCACGAGGTCATCGCGCACGCTCGCTTCAAGGGCGCGGCGCGCAATCGCAACCGCCTCGAGTTTGCTCACGTTCGGACCTTCATCGACAAGGCCGTCGAGAAGGGCAGGCTATCGCTCGCTCTCGCCACCGCGATCCAGTTCGAGACTGCCATGCGGCAGAAAGACGTCATCGGGGAATGGGAGCCGATCCAGAAGAGTGAGCCAGCCAACGGCATCGTCTTGAACGGCAGGCGGTGGGTTAGGGGCCTGACCTGGAACGATGTGTCCCCTGATTTCGAGGTCCGGAAGCAGACCACGAAGACGGGGGCTATGGTGGCCGTCGATCTGAAACTCTGCCCGCTGGTTCTTGAGGTTCTGAAACACTTCAAGGGCGACAGGATCGGGCCGCTCATCATCGATGAGAAGATGAAGCGGCCCTATGCGCCGCATGCCTTTTCGAGGGAGTGGCGCGCCATCGCCAAGGCGGCTGGTATCCCTGACTACCTCAAGAACATGCAGGCTCGTGCCGGGGCGATCACCGAAGCGGAAGACGCCGGGGCCGATCTAGACGAAATCCGCAGCGCCGTGGGCCACGCCAACGCCGCGATGACGGCCCGTTACTCAAGGGGAGCTATGGGCAAGCAGCGGTCGGTGCAGACCAAAAGAGTTGCACTGCGGACGCGAATTGATGGAAACTAGAGGAACGTGCTGGGAAACGTGAGGGAGGCTTAGTTTAGCGGTAGTGCGGCAACCGATTGATCCACCAAAGGAATTTGGAGCGGGCGATCGGAATTGAACCGACGACATGCAGCTTGGGAAGCTGCCGTTCTACCACTGAACTACGCCCGCAGCGGGGAAAAGATTAGAGGAGCGGGCGCGGCGCGGCAAGGGGGTGGGGTTTTGAACGCCATCCTCGCCCGGTCCGGGCCTCGGGGCGCTTGCGGCATTTCCGCCGTCCCCTCCAGGTCATGGACCGCCACGGCACTTTGCTAAAGAACCAGAAGCATTCTATCATCACGATGTTTGGTGGTGAGCGGAAGGTCCTATGAGCGCATTCTGTCACGCGTCACGTCTGGCACGGCAGCTTGGCCGTCTGGTCACACCGCTTCTGATGCTCATGGCCGCGGAACTCCGCCTCTCCGAAAGAGCATTCGCGGCGGAGACGGGGTTTCCCGGGCTCGAGATCTACACCCACGAGGATCAGGACAACATCGCCAGGGATTTTGCCGGACTGCGCCTTACGGGGCAGATCACGCATGGGCTGGCCGAAGCCCTCGAGGCGGCGCTGTTCCAGGAGGGATCGCCTCGCTACGCCCGGACGATGCTGGAACTCGACAGCGAAGGCGGTGACCTTGCAGCGACCGAGGAGGCCGTCGCGCTTCTCCTCAAGCTCCGTGGCGTCTCCGCGCTCTCGACCCGCGTGATGGACCGCGGGATATGTGCTTCCGGCTGCATTGCCCTCTACATGACGGGAACGGTGAGAAAGGCCAGCACAGCCTCCATGTGGGTGTTTCATGGCGCCTGCCCGGCGAACAGCAATGTTCCCTCGGTGACCGCAACGGCGCGCTATCTCGGGCTGCTCGAAGATCTCGGCGTCAAGCCGGCCTTCATCTGCAACTTGACGCAAGAAGGTTATGTGACGTCGCCCGGCGCCCTCATCCTCAGCGGCTACGAGCTGTTTCACAACCATGACAGCGGGATCATCACGGAACTGCTTCCAAACTGGCGTCCGGAGACACCGCAGGGCGCGATTGTTCCCCGATAGACCCTGTTTCACCACATGCTGTTCGCAGCCCGGGCACGCCCAGCGTGATCGCAGGGCGCGCGCCGTCGATGTCTCTCCCCGTCAGCGCCTCGAGGTTCGGCCCCGGCGCCGGCAGTGTCCATGCAGTCCGCCGTGCTGCGGTTCTATTGCATCGTGCCGAGGTAATAGACCAGCGACAGGATGCGCTGCTGTGCCTGGTCGTCGCTCATGATCGCCTGGTCGGGCGTCACCGGTTGGGGCGCCTCGCGGTAGCGGTCGCCCCACAGCGGCATGTCGCGCGTGCCGTGCGCGGCGATAACGGAACTCCCCTCGATGATGTCGTAGATCTTCTGCACCGGGAACTTGCCGCCATTGCGCTCGGTGATCATCGCCAGGTTTGGGGCGGGCGTCTTCAGTATCTGCCCGATGGGCCCGTCGCCGCGGCCGTCGAGGCCGTGGCAAGCCGCACAATGCATGCGGTATTCCTCCTTGCCGATGGCCTCGTCCTGCGCCACGGCGGTCCCTGCGGACGCCAGGATGCTCGATGTCAGAAGCAAAGCGCCAAGCAGGCGTGATGTTGATCCAGTCACGACGCGTCCTCCATGTTCAAGATCATGCAACAGACATCGTAACATAAATATTTATGAATGTGTTGCGGCAGATCAATCAGCCGCTGGCTGCATGTCCTGCCCGTTCTGGCCGCCGTCAGCGGCTGGCCGGGTCGAAGGGCTTGAAGTGCTTGGAGAGCTTGAGGCCCTGGCGCTGGTAGTTGGAGCCGATGCCCTGGCCGTAGACGCGCTCGGGCGCCTCGGTCAGGGGCTCGTAGACGAGCCTCCCGATGATCTGGCCGTCCTCCAGGATGAAGGGCACCTCGTGGCTCCTCACCTCGAGCACGGCGCGCGCGCCCTCGCCATGCCCTGAGCTGTGGCCGAAGCCGGGGTCGAAGAAGCCGGCGTAATGCACGCGGAACTCGCCCACCAGCGGGTTGAACGGCACCATCTCGGCCGCGAAGGCCGGCGGCACGCGCACCGCCTCCTTGGAGGCGAGGATGTAGAACTGGTCAGGGTCCAGCACGAGGGAGCCGCGCTGCCAGATCGGTTCCCAGAAGGCGCTGACGTCGAGGGCGCCCTTGCGGTCGACGTCGATCAGCCCGGCATGGCGCTTGGCGCGGAAGCCCACGGGGCCCTCTGCATCGAGGGTGGAGAGATCGACGCTCAGCGCCAGGCCATTGTCGATGTTCACCTCGCCCGTGGAGATCAGCCCCTCCTTCGCGTGAAGTTCGCGGATCAGCTGGTCGGTGGCGAGCGATGCGCCCTGGCGGAAGCGGATCTGCGACAGGCGCGAGCCTTCGCGCACCAGGATCGGGAAGGTGCGCGGCGAGATCTCGGCATAGAGCGGGCCCTCATAGGCCTCCGGCACCTTGTCGAATTCCTGCGCATGGTCGGTGATGACGCGGGTGAAGATGTCGAGCCGCCCGGTGGAGCTCTTGGGGTTCGCCGCGGCGGCGACACCCTTCGGCAGCTTCAACTGCTCCTGCAGCGGCACGATGTAGACGCAGCCCGTCTCCAGCACCGCGCCCTCGGCCAGCGGCATCCTGTGCAGCGCCAGTTCGGTGACCCGCTCGGCCACCGTGGCGCGCCGGCCCGGCAGGAAGGAGGCACGCACCCGGTAGGCCCATGCCCCCAGCCTCAGGTCGAGGCTCGCCGGCTGGATCTGGTCGGGGTCGGCCGGCCGGGCGAGGCGGATCTTCCCCTCCTCGCAATAGCGGGCGATGGCGCTGGCGGGCAGGATGCCCTGGCTGTCTCGGGAAGTCCCCATGCCCCCACATGGCGGAAACGACGCGCCCTTGGCAAGTGTCTTCGCTGTGGAAAACCCGGCCCAATCGGCTACACTGGCCTCATGTACGAACGCATCACAAGAGGGGTGAAGGTCATCGTCCGCCCGCAATACCTTGACGGCCAGTCGAAGCCGGAGGAGGGGCACTTCGTCTGGGCCTATTCCATCACCATCGAGAATCACGGGCGTGACACCGTCACGCTGCGCACCCGCTACTGGAAGATCACCGACGCCACCGGCCATGTGCAGGAGGTGCGGGGCGCTGGCGTCGTGGGCGAGCAGCCGGTCCTGAAACCGGGTGACAGCTACAGCTACACCTCGGGCTGCCCCTTGAAGACCTCCTCGGGCTTCATGGTCGGCGCCTACCAGATGCAGCTTGCCTCCGGCGAGTTCTTCAACGTCGAGATTCCGGCCTTCTCGCTTGACAGCCCGCACGAGAAACATCCCATCAACTGAGACCCCCCTCCCGAGAATCCATGACAGGCAGACGCTATTCGACGGAGGAGATGCTCGAAGCCCTCGTCGCCTTCGACACGACGAGCCGCGACGGCAACATCCCCCTCATTGAATTCGTGGAGGATTACCTCGACGGCTGGGGCGTGCCCCATCTCCGCGTCGATTACGAGGCCAACCGCAAGACCAACCTCTACGCCACGATCGGGCCGGACATCGCGGGCGGCATCGTGCTCTCGGGCCACACCGACGTGGTGCCGGTCGATGGCCAGCCCTGGACCAGCGATCCCTTCACCCTCACCCGCCGGGGCGAGCGCCTTTACGGCCGCGGCACCTGCGACATGAAGGGCTTCCTCGCCGTCTGCCTCGCCGAGGTGCCGAATTTCCTGAAGGCCGGCCTCAAGTCCCCCATCCACCTGGCACTCTCCTGCGACGAGGAGGTGGGCTGCAAGGGGGTGCGCCCGCTCATCGCCCATATGCGCGACCACCTGCCGAAGCCGCGCGCCGTCATCGTCGGCGAGCCGACCTCCATGAAGGTGGTGAACGCCCACAAGAGCGCCATCACCTTCGCAACCGAGGTCACCGGGCACGAGGCGCACTCGAGCCTCACGCACCACGGCGTCAACGCCATCCTGGTGGCGGGCGAGCTTCTCTCCGAGATTTCGCGGATCCGTGCCGACCTCATCGCCGCGGGCGATCCGACGAACCGCTTCGACCCGCCCTATTCGACGGTCCACGTCGGCGTCATCGAGGGCGGCACCGCCAAGAACATCATCCCGCGCCGCTGCGCCTTCCAGTGGGAGACGCGCCTGCTCCCCACGGCGGATCCGGATGCCGTCCCTAGCCGCTTCGAGGCCTTCGCCAGCAGCCTGGAACCGCAGATGAAGGCGGTCGCACCCGATGCCGGCATCGCCACCGAGGCGGTGAACCGCGTCCCCGGCCTCGCTCCGGAAGAGCAGTCCCCGGCGGAGCACCTGGCCCTCCACCTCGCGGGCGCCAATTCCACCCATGCGGTCAGCTACTGCACCGAGGCCGGCCTCTTCCAGCAGATCGGCATCCCGTCCGTCATCTGCGGCCCGGGCTCCATCGAGCAGGCCCACAAGCCGGACGAATACATCGATCAGTCGGAACTCCGGAAGTGCGAAGCCTTCATGGCGAAGCTGGCGCAGCAGCTGAAATAGAACGAAGATCCACATGCCCTGTATGTGGCATGATTAGGAATAAAAGTCAAGGATAAAATTCCTTGAGCCCTCCTCCTCTCCGGCGCACCGCTCTCCATCTTCTCGTCATGCCACGGCTTGACCGTGGCATCCTCTTCGGCGGCCGCGGAGAAGATTGCCCGCTCGGCGGCGGGCAATGACGAAAGGATGGAAAGGGGGCCCTTCCTACTGCAGCAGCCTCGGGATCTTCTTGTCGAACTCCTTCTCGAACACCTTCTTCTTGCCCTCGAAGGCCTCGATCTTCCCCCACACCACCCAGTGCGTCTTGGTCGCAGTGAGCCGGCCGTAGGTTTCCGTCCTCATATGCCAGGTGCCGCGGCGGCGCTCCTCGGTCCAGTGGGTTTCCATCTTCGCGGACAGCGGATCGTCGGGGAGGATCGAATAGCTCTCGCGTCCGGCGCTGTGGATGATCATCCCGTGCGGATGGATCTCCTGCTCGCCGAAATCATCCACGATCTCGAGCCGCATCTCGCCGGTGGCTTCGTCCGTCGTCCTCTCGCGCTTGTGCCAGGGCGCCTTCAGTTCGGTCACGTCGGCCGGGGGTGCTGCCTCAGGC
>JADCDC010000109.1 GCA_020252385.1 Aestuariivirga sp. | reverse complement strand
GCGTGCCACTGTCTGCGTCGAGCCTGATCATGTCGCCGTCCCTGATCCTTGCGATGGGACCACCGTCTACGGCCTCAGGCGTCAGGTGGATTGCCGCCGGAACCTTTCCGGACGCGCCCGACATGCGGCCATCCGTCACCAGCGCCACGCGGAAGCCCTTGTCCTGCAGCACGGCCAGCGGAGGGGTCAGGCGGTGGAGTTCCGGCATGCCGTTGGCCTTCGGCCCCTGGAAGCGCACCACCGCGACGACATCTCTGTTGAGCTCGCCCGCCTTGAAGGCCGCCTGCAACTCCTCCTGCGAGTGGAAGACGCGCGCCGGCGCCTCGATCACATGGCGGTCCTTCGGGATCGAGGAGGTCTTGATGACGGAGGTGCCGAGGTTGCCGGTCAGCATGTTGAGCCCGCCTGTCGGCTGGAAGGGATTGCCGCAGCCCCGCAGCACGGCCTCGTCCTGCGAGGCGGTAACCGCATCCTGGTAGACGAGTTCGCCGCCTGGGCCGAGCTTCGCTTCCTTCGTGTAACCTGAAAGCCCCGTGCCCATGATGGTGGCGACGTCCTCATGCAGCAGACCCGCCGCCAGCAGTTCGCGGATCAGGAAGCCCATGCCGCCCGCCGCATTGAAGTGGTTCACGTCCGCCTTGCCGTTGGGATAGATGCGCGTCATCAGCGGCGCCACCTTGGAGAGTTCGGCGAGGTCCTCCCAGGTGAGCGCGATCCCCGCCGCCGCCGCCATGGCGATCAGGTGGATCGTGTGATTGGTGGAGCCGCCGGTGGCGAGCAGGCCCACGACGCCGTTCACCACCGCCTTCTCGTCATAGATGCGCCCGATCGGCTGGTAGTCGTTGCCGAGTGCCGTGATCGCCAGGGCGCGGCGTGCCGATTCGGCGGTGATCGCATCGCGCAGCGCCGTGCCGGGATTGACGAAGGTCGAGCCCGGCAGGTGCAGGCCCATGATCTCCATCAGCATCTGGTTGGAGTTGGCGGTGCCATAGAAGGTGCAGGTGCCGGGCCCGTGGTAGGACTGCGCCTCGGCCTCCAGCAACTGCTCGCGCCCCACCTTGCCCTCGGCATAGAGCTGGCGGATCTTCGCCTTTTCGTCATTGGGAAGGCCGCTCGTCATCGGCCCCGCGGGAATGAACACGGCGGGCAGGTGCCCGAAGGAGAGCGCGCCGATAATGAGTCCCGGCACGATCTTGTCGCACACGCCCAGATAGACGGCGGCGTCGAACATCTGGTGCGACAGCGCCACCGCGGTCGACAGCGCGATCACGTCGCGCGAGAACAGCGAGAGTTCCATGCCCGTCTCGCCCTGGGTCACGCCATCGCACATGGCGGGAACACCACCCGCCACCTGCGCCGTGCCGCCGGCCTGGCGCGCCGCCTGGCGGATCTTCTCAGGGTAGGTCTCGAGCGGCTGGTGCGCCGAGAGCATGTCGTTGTAGGCGGTGACGATGCCGAGGTTGGGGGCGGAACCGTTCCGCAGCGCGTTCTTGTCCTGCGCCGTGCAGGCGGCGAAGCCATGCGCGATGTTGGCGCAGCCCAGCGCCTTGCGCTTCGGCGTCAGGGCGACGGCGGCGTCGATCTTGTCGAGGTAGCGCCGGCGCGAGGCCCTGCTGCGTTCGATGATCTTCTCGGTGACGGCGGAAACGGTCTCGGTCACGGACATGGGGATCACCTCGCTCCTAAGGGCACCAATAAAGCGTTACGGGGGCTTCGCTGCGCAGAACGGCGCGCACCGGCATGTCTTCCTCAGGCCCGTCTTCCAGCGCCTTCTTCAGCACCTGCTTCTTTTCGGCGCCCTCGATGTGGAGCGCAAGCCGGCCGGCGCGCGTGAGCACGGGAAGGGTGAAGGTCAGGCGCGGCTCGCCAGCGCCTGGCGCGCTGATCGCGATCAGCCGCTTGCCCGAAGCCACATCAAGCGCCTCGGAGAGCCGGTCGCCGCCGGGGAAGAATGAGGCGGTGTGCCCGTCGCTCCCCATGCCGAGCACCGCGACGTCGAAGGCTGCGACCTTCTCGGCTTCTGGATTGTCGACCAGCGGGATGAACTGGGCGGCGGCCGCGCGGTTCTGCAGCAGGTGGGTGCGCACCAGCCGCGCGTTGGAGCGCTCGCTCGATTCCGGCACCTGGCGCTCGTCCACCAGCGTGATGCTGACGCGGGACCACGGAATGTCGGCCACGGAGAGCTTCTCGAAGAACAGTTTCGGTGTCGAGCCGCCGGACACGGCGAGCGTCGCGCGGCCCCGGGCCTCGATGACGCGTTCGAGTTCCTCGGCCACGTCGCGGGCCAGCGTTTCGGCCAGCGCCTCGCGCGCCGCGAAGATGCGTTCGGCTTCAATCAAGGTCGTGATCCTCATACCAGGTGCGGCCGTCGCGCTCGATCAGCGCCACGGCGGCGGAAGGGCCCCAGGTGCCCGCGGTGTACTGCTTGGGGATTTCGGCCGAGGCGCTCCACGACTCGAGGATGGGGTCGATCCACTCCCACGCCGCTTCCACCTCGTCGCGCCGCATGAACAGCGCCTGGTTGCCGCGCACCACGTCCATCAGCAGGCGCTCATAGGCATCGGGATTGCGCACGTTGAAGGCGTCGGCGAAGCTCATGTCGAGCGGCACGTAGGACAGCCGCATGCCGCCGGGGCCGGGGTCCTTGATCATCAGCCACAGCTTCACGCCCTCGTCGGGCTGCAGCCTGATGACGAGGCGGTTGGGTGCGATCGGCCCCGCCTGCCCGTCGAACACCGAATGCGGGATCGGCTTGAAGGTCACCACGATCTCCGACACGCGCGACGGCAGGCGCTTTCCGGTGCGGAGATAGAAGGGAACGCCGCTCCAGCGCCAGTTGGCGATCTCGGCCTTGATGGCGACGAAGGTCTCGGTCTTCGAACTGGCCGAACCCAGCTCCTCGAGATAGCCCTTCACCGCGCCGCCATTGGCAGCGCCGGCGCGATACTGCCCGCGCACCGTGAGGTTCTGGACACCATCCCCGGTGATCGGCTTCAGCGCCTTCAGCACCTTGAGCTTCTCGTCGCGCAGCGCATTGGCGGCGGTCGAGGTGGGGGGCTCCATGGCGACGAGGCAGAGCAGCTGCAGCATGTGGTTCTGCACCATGTCGCGCAGCGCCCCCGCCGTATCGTAGTAGCCGGCCCGGCCCTCGACACCCAGCGTCTCGGCCACGGTGATCTGCACGTGGTCGACGTGGCCCGAGTTCCATACCGGCTCGAACAGGGCGTTGGCGAAGCGCAGCGCCATCAGGTTCTGCACCGTCTCCTTTCCGAGATAGTGGTCGATACGGTAGACCTGCGGTTCGCTCACCACCCGCCCGATCGCCTCGTTGAGGGCCCGCGCCGAGGCGCCGGACTTGCCGAGCGGCTTCTCGATCACCACGCGGGTCCTGGGCGTCACCAGGTCGAAGCTCGCCAGCTTCTCGCACAGCGGGCCGAACAGGTCGGGCCCCACCGCGAGGTAGAATACCCGCACCCGGTCCGCCTCGGGCTTCAGTGTCTGGGCGAGGTCGGCCCAGCCCGCGTCCTGCGCCGCATCCGCCGTCACGTAGCTCAGCCGCTCGAGGAAGCGCCCCATCACGTCGTCGGGCCGCTCCGAGGCCGGCACGTGGTCCTCGATCGCCTTCCTCGCGAAGGCGGTGAAATCCTCCCGGCTCAGGGTCCGGCGCGAGCAGCCGATGATGCGCGAGCCGGGCGGGATCTGTCCCTGCAGGTCGCGGTGGAACAGTGCGGGCAGGAGCTTGCGCTGCGAGAGGACGCCGGTGGCGCCGAAGACCACCAGGTCGAACAGCTCCACCGGAATGATGCGCGGGGTCATGAATGTCTTTCCGCCGGGTTTGATGTACGCCGCTCAAATACTGGGTTTCGATGACGTGTCAATGAACTCGGCAATACGTCAGGTCAGGTGATTTATTGCAATTTCCCCAAACATGCCTCATAGTTGCTGAAAAATCAGGAGCTTGGGAGGGCTGACCATGATCATCTGTTGCGGCGAGGCGCTGATCGACTTCCTGCCGCGAAAAACGGCAGATGGCGCTGCCGCCTACCAGCCCTTCTGCGGCGGCTCGGTCTACAACACCGCCATTGCGCTGGGCCGGCTGGGCGTGCCGGTGGGGCTTTACACCGGCCTTTCGACCGATTTCTTCGGCGACATGCTGAGGGACGGGCTCGCCGCCAGCAAGGTCAGCCTCGCCCACGCCAAGGTCTGGGACCGGCCCTCCACCCTCGCCTTCGTCAAGCTTGCCCAAGGCCATGCGCGCTATTCCTTCTTTGATGACAATTCCGCCGGCCGCATGCTGACGGTTCGCGATCTCCCCAAGCTGGAGAAGCGTGTCCAGGCGCTGCATTTC
>JADCDC010000108.1 GCA_020252385.1 Aestuariivirga sp. | reverse complement strand
CGACGGCTCTCCCCAGGGTGAGGAGACCGTCTCCCAGCGGGCATTGTCCATCTCGATGTCATAGATGCCCGACCCGCCGATGATGCCCAGAACCGATGCCGTCATGCCCTGCTCCCTCGCGTCGTCGAAACATGCCCGAGCCGCGCGCAAACGAAAAGGCCCGGATGATCATCCGGGCCTTTCATGACTGTCCTTGCCAGCACCTCAGTGGGCGTTGGCCCAGATCCGCTTCTTCACGAGATAGAGCAGCAGCGCCAGGATGCCGAGATAGATCATCACCATGAAGCCGGTGCGCTTCCTCTCTTCCATCTTGGGTTCCGCCGTCCAGGCGAGGAAGGCGGAGACGTCGCGCGCCATCTGGTCGACGGTCGCGGGCGTACCGTCGTCATAGGTCACCTGGTCGTCCACGAGCGGCTGCGCCATGCCGATCCAGTGGCCGTTGGCGAAGTAGGGATTGTAGGCCTTGCCCTCCGGCTGCTCGGCCCGGAGTTCCTCCGGGATCTGGTCATCCGGCACGTAGCCGGTCAGCACCGAGTAGACATACTCCGGCCCGCCGATGCCGTTGAACAGCTGGTTGAACGTGCCGTACCAGCCGGGGCGATACTTGGTGATGAGCGACAGGTCAGACGGATAGGCGCCGCCATTGGCCGCACGCGCCGCCTGCTCGTTCGGGAAGGGCGCGGGGAAGCGATCGGACGGCAGCGCCGGGCGGTCGAACATCTCGCCATCGACGTTGGGACCGTCCTGAACGGTGTAACCCGCCGCCAGCACCTTGACCTGTTCCTCGGTGAATTCCGGCCCGCCGGGTTCGGCGAGGTTGCGGAACGAGACGAACTTCATGGCGTGGCAGGCCGCGCAGACTTCCTTGTAGACCTTGTAGCCGCGCTGCAGCTGTGCCCGGTCGAAAGTGCCGAAGGGCCCTTCGAAGCTGAAGTCGATGTTCCGTGCCGGCTTCTGTCCCTCGGCCGCATGCACGGCTCCGAAGGAAAGGGCCAGGCCCGTGGCGGCGATGGCGAGTGTCTTGAGCAGTTTCATGTCTTTGTTCCTCAGATCACTCTGCTGGTACCGCTGCCGTGGCAGGTCGACTTCGTGCGAGCACATCATCCGATATCGACGATGGCAGCGGCTTCGGGCTCTCGAGCAGGCCGAGAAGCGGCAGGATCACCAGGAAGTGGGCGAAGTAGTAGACCGTGAGGATCTGCGAGAACACCACATAGAGCCCCTCCGCCGGCCGCGAGCCGAGATAGCCGAGGCCGATGCAGACAACGACGAAGATCCAGAAGAAGCCCTTGAACAGCGGGCGGTAGTTGCCCGAGCGCACCTTCGAGGTGTCAAGCCACGGAAGCGCGAACAGGATCAGGATCGAGGCGAACATGGCGATGACGCCGCCCAGCTTGTCCGGCACCGCGCGCAGGATCGCGTAGAAGGGCAGGTAATACCATTCGGGCACGATGTGCGCCGGCGTCACCAGCGGGTTGGCCTGCTGGTAGTTGATCGCGTGGCCGAGATAGTTCGGCGCGAAGAAGATCCAGAAGGCGAAGAACATGAAGAACACCACGATCGCGAAGGCGTCCTTCATCGTGTAGTAGGGGTGGAAGGGCAGCGTGTCCTGGCTGCTCTTCACCGAAACGCCGGTCGGGTTGTTGTTGCCCGGCACGTGCAGCGCCCAGATGTGCAGCGCCACCAGGGCGGCGAGCACGAAGGGCAGCAGGTAGTGCAGCGAGAAGAAGCGGTTGAGCGTTGGGTTGTCGACCGAGTAGCCGCCCCACAGGAGGGTGGTGATCGAATCGCCCACGAAGGGAATGGCCGAGAACAGGTTGGTGATGACCTTCGCACCCCAGAAGCTCATCTGGCCCCAGGGCAGGACGTAGCCCATGAAGGCGGTGGCCATCATGACGAGGTAGATCAAGACGCCAATCATCCAGAGCACTTCGCGCGGCGCCTTGTAGGAGCCGTAATACATGCCGCGGAAGATGTGGATGTAGACCGCGATGAAGAACATCGAGGCGCCGTTCATGTGCATGTAGCGGATCAGCCAGCCCGAGTTCACGTCACGCATGATGTGCTCGACCGAGGCGAAGGCATAATCGACATGCGGCGTGTAGTGCATGACGAGCATGACGCCGGTCAGAATCTGCACCACCAGCATGACGGCGAGGATGCCGCCGAAGGTCCAGAAGTAGTTCAGGTTCTTCGGCGTCGGGAAGTCCAGCGCCTGGCCCTTGACGAGGTCCATGACGGGAAGCCGCTCATGGAACCACTTCGCAAATGCGCTCTTGGGCTCGTAGGTTGAATGTCCGCTCATGGAGGATGGTCCTTCTTAGCCGATGCGGATCTGGGTGTCGGAGAGATAGGTGTACTGCGGGATGGGCAGGTTCTGCGGCGCAGGGCCCTTCCGGATGCGGCCAGCGGTGTCGTAGTGGGAACCGTGGCAGGGGCAGAACCAGCCGCCGTGCTTCGAGGAGCCCTCGACCACCGCAAAGTCGCCCTCGTTCGGGATCGGCACGCAGCCCAAGTGAGTGCACACGCCCATCATGACGAGGAACTGCTCCTTGCCGGCGACCACGCGGTTGACGTCGGTCGCCTCGTCGCCGTCGGCCACATTGGCGTTGCGGGCCAGCGGATCGGGAAGATCGGCGACGGAGACCGCCTTGGCGGCCTCGATCTCGGCCGGCAGACGGTGGCGGACGAACACCGGGTTGCCGCGCCACTTGATGGTGATTTCCTGGCCCTCTGCGATGGGCGAGAGATCGACCTCGACCGAGGCCAAGGCCCGGACCGAGGCGTCGGGGTTCATCTGGTTGATGAAAGGCCAGGCCGTCAGCGCTGCGCCGACGGCACCCACGGCACCGGTCGCAATGTAGAGAAAATCGCGGCGGTTGGTTTCCGCATGTTCCGCTGTGGACACGTCTCTTGTTCCCTTTTGTTGCCGCACCTGTCCAACCCCATTACGGGCGGACTCTTCCCGGCGCTCAAACCCGCGACCTTTTGGCATTGCGCTTGCGAGAAGTCTAGCCATCAAGTGTCGCAGTTCGCAGGCAATTCCCGGCCCTGTGACAATCGTGCCAAGGAACCGTGATCATGGTGGAAATCGCCCTGTACCAGCCCGATATCGCGCCCAACGCCGCGACCATCCTGAGGATGTGCGCCTGCCTCGGCCTTACCTGCCGCATCATCCAGCCGGCGGGCTTCGTCATGTCCGAACCGGCCTTCCGCCGGGCGGGGATGGACTACCTCGACCGGGCAGCCCTGGTGAACGATCCCTCCTGGGAGGCCTTCCGCAGGGATACGGCGGGCCGGCGCTCTGTTCTGCTGACCACGAAATCCACCCTGCCGCTCTGGGACTTCGCCTTTGCCCCGGACGACATCCTGCTGATGGGCCGGGAGAGTTCAGGCGTTCCGGACAGCGTGCATGAGGAAGCCGAGGCGCGGATCACCATTCCCATGCAGCCGGGCCTCCGCTCCCTCAACGTGGCGCTGGCCTGCGCCATGGCCACGGGCGAGGCGCTGCGGCAGCTGCGGGGGCCGGGGTGACGGAAGGCCGGAAACTACTGCGCCAGCCGGACCCGCTTCAGGCTGTCTCCAATGTCATCGAAGGCCCGGAAAAGGGCATTGGGCGTCAGGGCCTTGTAGAATTTCCCGGGGTCGGTGGCGCAGTTTCTGAGGAGCGTGTCGGTGTCCGCATCATCCACGGTGAAGGCCACGGTGTAGACGTCGATTCCGTCTGCCTTGATCCTTTCACAGAGTTGGGCCGTCAGATGATCGGTGTAGGACGTGTTCCTGGGTCCCCAATTCCGGTAGGTCGAGTTATTGGCATTGATGATGCGCCATGACGAGCGGTTCTCGGGCGCCACGCTGTTGATGCCGTCGGTCATGAGCACCAGCGCGCGTCGGCCACCGTTCTGCTGCATGAATTCCGGGCTATGGGCGCGCGTCAACGGATCTTGTGACGTCAGCATGTTCCAGCCCCATATCAGGCCGGCCGGCATGTAGGTTTCCGCACCGCCAGGCGGGGTCAGCGCGGCGATGGCGCTGAGTATCGT
>JADCDC010000107.1 GCA_020252385.1 Aestuariivirga sp. | reverse complement strand
GGCGTAGAAGCGCAAGCCTTCGTCATAGGAGGGAACGAGCAGCGCTACCGCACCGATGTTCTGTTTCATGCAAGTGATGTCAGGCCTTCAGCCGCTCGTTTGCCGGATCCCAGATCGATTCGGGGATGATGCGCGCCTTGCGCCGTTCATCGAAGACGAGCACCTCGAACTCGGTTCCGGCCGCCGTCATCTCCGGCGGCACATAGGCGAAGGCGAGCGACTTGCCCGTCTTGTGGCCGAAGGCCCCCGAAGTGGTGACGCCCACAACCTTGCCACCCGCATAGACGGGCTCATTGCCCATGCAATCCGAATCCGTGTTGTCGACCTCCATGTAGACGAGCTTCATGCGGGGGCCGCGCTGCTTGTTGGACAGGGTGGGGGCCTTGCCGATGAAGTCGTCCTTGTCGAGCCTCAGGAAGCGCTCCATCGAGGCCTCGATCATGTCGATCTCGGTGGTGAGTTCGGAGCCCCAGCCGCGATAGGCCTTCTCCATGCGGAGCGAATTCATCGCATAGGTGCCGAACAGGCGGATGCCATTCGCCTTGCCCGCCGCCATCAGCGCATCGAAGACCTTCGGCATCTCAGCCATGGGAACATGCAGTTCCCAGCCGAGCTCACCCACGTAGTTGACGCGCAGCAGCCGGACGCCGGCTACGCCCGCAACCGTTGCCGTCTTGCCCGTCAGCCAGCGGAACGCGGCATTCGACAGGTCCGTGGCGGTGCACTGCGCCAGCACCTCGCGGGCAAGCGGACCTGCGAGAACCAACACGCCATAGTCATCGGTCACGTCGGTGATCGTCACGTCTTCGCCGTCGCGCTTGCGCCAGTTCAACTGGTCGAGGTCGTGCAGCTGGGCGACCGCGGCGGACAGCACATAGAAATGATCTGCCGCGAGGCGCGTCACGGTGATTTCGGATTCGATGAAGCCGTTGGCGTTGAGGAGGTGGCCGAGGATGATGCCGCCGTCCTTCGCCGGGATCCTGTTGGCGCAGATGCGGTCAAGGAAGCTGTACGCGTCCTTGCCCTTCACCTCGTATTTGGAGAAGGTCGAGAGATCCATCAGACCCACGCGCTCGCGCACGGCAAGCGCCTCTTCCTTCACCGGCTTCCACCAGTTGGAGCGGCGGAAGGAATACTGCTCGCCCTCTCCCGACCGGTCGTACCAGCGGGGCCGCTCCCAGCCGAAGATCTGCGCGAACTGCGCGCCTTCCGCCTTGAGCCTGTCATAGAGCGAGGACGTGCGGAGGCCGCGGCCCACCTCATGCTGTTCGGCTGGCTTGTAGCAGTAGTACATGTGGTGATAGTCGGCGACGGAGACTTCCGCCGTGTAGTCCTTCGTCGCCCAGTTGCCGAAGCGGCGCGGGTCGAATTCGCGCATGTTGATCTCGGCCTGGCCATGCACCATCCATTGCGCCAGGTACTTGCCCGCACCACCACCCTGGCAAATGCCGATCGATGCGCCGCAATGCATCCAGTAGTTCTTCGGTCCCGGTGCGGGGCCTGAGAGATAGACGCCGTCCGGCGTGTGGGTGATGGCGCCGGAGATGATCGACTTCACACCCGTCTGGCCGAACAGCGGCAGCCGCTCCGTCGCCTTCTCGAGCCATGGCATGATGCGGTCGAGCTCGGGCGCTTCGAGCTCGCTCTCATAGTCCCAGCGCGGCGGCTTGCCGTCCCAGCAGACATGGGCGGTCGCGGTCTCGTAGGGGCCGACCAGCACGCCGTTCGTCTCCTCGCGGAGGTAGGCATGGGAGTAGGGGTCTCGCACCACCGGCAGCTCCATCTCGAGGTCGATCAGCTCCTTCAGGGGCTCGGTGATCACATAGTGGTGCAGCATGTTGGCGATGGGCACGTTGTGGCCTGTCCAGGCGCCGACGACATCGCAATAGGAGCCTGCCGAATTGACCACATGCTCGCAGTCGATGGTGCCCTGCTCGGTGAAGACGCGCCATTCGCCACTGGGCAGCAGCTTGATGTCCATCACCCTGTTGCGCCGGTAGATTTCCGCCCCCAGCTGGCGCGCACCCGCCGCCATGGCGTTGGTGATGTCGGCCGGCGCCACGTGCCCGTCAGTCACGGTGCGGAAGGCGGCCTTGACGCCGAAGGTCTCGAGGTAGGGGTGGTACTGCTTGATCTCCGAGGGCCCGATGATCTCGCACTCGTATCCGGCAAGGCGCGAGATGCCATAGACATACTTGAGCCAGTTCACCTCCTCATCGGTGGTGGCGAGGCGGAGGCCGCCGCAGCCATGCCAGGAGACCGCCTGTCCGGTCAGCTTCTCGAGCTTCGGATAGAGTTCGGTGCCATAGACATGCACCTTGGTCATGTTGAGCGAGCCATTGAAATGCGGGCATTGGCCCGCCGCGTGCCAGGTCGATCCGGAGGTGAGTTCGCCCTTCTCGACCAGTACGATGTCGGTCCAGCCTTCGAGCGCCAGGTGATAGAGGAGACCCACCCCCATCACGCCGCCACCCACGATCACCACCCGCGCATTGGACTTCATGTCGATCTCCGGAACTGCTAGCCTCAGATTAGGACGGCAGCCCGCCGCCGCTCAAGGTCCAGTCAATCCTCTTCAACCGTCCAGCCCTGATTTCAAGGCGAAATCCGGCAGGGGGTGGTGAAAGGGGTTCATCAGGCG
>JADCDC010000106.1 GCA_020252385.1 Aestuariivirga sp. | reverse complement strand
TTCGGCACCAACGACCTGACCCAGACCACCTTCGGCATCAGCCGGGACGACGCCGCGCGCTTCATCGGCGAATACACCGCCAAGGGCGTGTTCAGGACCGACCCCTTCATCTCGCTCGACATCGAGGGGGTAGGGGAACTGGTGCGGATCGGCACCGAGCGCGGGCGGCAGGCGAAGCCCGGCCTCAAGACCGGCATTTGTGGCGAGCATGGGGGCGATCCGGCCTCCATCGCCTTCTGCGAGAAGGTCAATCTTGACTATGTGTCATGTTCGCCCTTCCGGGTGCCCATCGCCAGGCTTGCGGCCGCCCAGGCAAGCCTTTTGAAAGATTGAGAAATCCAGTTTGCGGCAAGGAGTTAACCCTATCTTCATGATGCCGCCTTTCGGGCGCAAAAGCGGCTGCTTCGGGTTGCCGGGATGGTTAACCTGTGTTAAACGGGTTCAGCATAGACTACCGCGTCTTAACAGCGTCGTAAGAATCTACGACCCACGGTGTGTCGAGGGGAAGTGAAGAAAACAGCGCGCAGTTCAGGGCCTGCCAGGTCCAGGAAATTTCAGGATTTCGCCGTTCAGGAAAAGCGCAGCGCGCTCTCCGAATACGGGCCGATGGCTTTCGGTGGCATGGTTCTGGTGATGGCATTCGCTTTCGCCGGTCATTACATGGGGCAGAGTGCGGTCGCCCATAATGCCGATCCGAGCGATGTGCTGGAGAGCGTCTCGCAACCCTCGTCGAACATTCTCGCCAAGGGCTCGCTGATGCCCGAGGCCTCCTCGAGCCTCCGCATCGTCAACCGCCCGGTCTATGTTCCCCAGGTCGTGACCGCCGCCGGCAAGGGCGATTTCGTGGCCGTCGAACCGGCGCCGAAGAAGAAGGCGCCGGACACCGTCGTCATCGTACCCGCGGCGATCGACCTCAAGGCCGAAGAGAACGAACCGCGCGAGGAGAGCGTGCTCGCGCCTTCTCCCAAGCAGGTCGAAAAGGCCATCCGGCTTGAGCGCACCGCCTCGACGCCCAAGGAAAAGAACAAGGAAACGCGCAAGGCCATCGCCCAGCGCCGGGTCCAGCAGGCGGAGGAAAACTGCCTCGCCCGCGCCGTCTACTTCGAGGCGCGCTCCGAATCCGAGCTAGGCCAGATCGCTGTGGCCAAGGTCATTCTCAACCGCGTCAAGGATCCCGAATTCCCGAATACCATCTGCGGCGTCGTCTACCAGGGATCTGGCCGCCGCAACTCCTGCCAGTTCTCCTTCGCCTGCGATGGCCTCCCCGACGACGTGAGGAGTGCCGAAGCCTGGGCCAAGGCCAAGAGCGTCGCCCGCCGCACCATCGCCGGAGACGCGAAGGTGGCGAAGCTTACCACCGCCGACCATTATCACGCCGACTACGTGAAGCCCAAATGGGCCAAGAGCATGAAGCGCCTCGTCAAGATCGGCCGCCACATCTTCTACGAGGATATGTGACGTCCACGCATGGCTGGTTGCGAGAAGGGCGCCTCTGGCGCCCTTTCTGTTTCGTTACGGCGTGCGCTAGAGCATGATCCGCAAAAGTGGGAACCACTTTTGCGACAAGATCACGCTCAAGCTATTGATCTGGAGCGAATTCTTTTCGACCAGGTGATTCCACCTGGTCGGAACGCGCTCCAGGATGCACGAAACGGGAGACGACGATGGGTTGGAAAGAGACCACCGGCACCGCCTGGACCTGGTTTCGGGGTGAGTGGCACAGCGGCAACCCGCAGATCATGGGGCCGATGACCCATGCGCACTGGCTTGGCTCCTGCGTGTTCGATGGAGCGCGGGCCTTCGCGGGCGTGGCGCCGGACCTCGACCTCCATTGCCAGCGCATCGTGCGCTCGGCGACAAGCTTCGGCCTCAAGGTGGAGAAGAGTGCCACCGAGATCGAGGCGCTGATCCGCGAGGGGATCGCCAAGTTCCCGAGGACGGCGGAACTCTATCTCCGCCCCATGTTCTGGGCGGAGGACGGCTTCGTCGACGTCGACCCCGACTCGACGCAGTTCTCGGTCTCCGTCTATGACGCGCCGCTGCCCAAGCCCACGGGCATCTCCGTCACCTGCTCGCCGTTCCGGAGGCCTTCCTTCGAATATGCGCCGACGGACGCAAAGGCCGCCTGCCACTATCCCAATTCGGCGCGCGCCATCCGCGAGGCGCGCGCCCGCGGCTTCGACAATGCGGTGATGCTGGATCCCCTTGGCAACGTCGCGGAACTCGCCACCGCCAACATCTGGTTCGCCAAGGATGGCGAGGCGCACACGCCGGTGCCCAACAGCACCTTCCTGAACGGCGTCACCCGCCAGCGCGTGGTGAGGCTGCTGCGCGAGAACGGCGTCAAGGTGCACGAACGCTCGATCCGCTGGGAGGAATTCCTGGGCGCGGATGAGGTGTTCTCCACCGGCAACTATGCCAAGGTCGCTCCCATCACGCGGGCGGAGCAGAAGAGCTTCCAGCCCGGCCCCATCATGCAGAAGGCCCGCGATCTCTACTGGGACTTTGCGCTGGGCGGACGGTAAGATTTCGTCCTCTCCCGCTCTAGCGGGAGAGGAAGGGTCCCCGACGCAGTCGGGGTAGGTGAGGGGACGTCAGCCGAGACATTTCCCGACTCCCCCTCATCTCCCCGTTGCATGCCGCAACGGGGGTCTTCTCCCGCTGAAGCGGGAGAAGTTGATGGCCGCCTTGATGATCACAGCTTCAGCGTGAAGGGCTTGCCTTCAAAGGCGTCGGCGCCGCGCCCGATCTTCTCGATCGCCCGCAGCATGCGGCCCTGGCGGCCCAGCGCCTCGTCGGCAAGCGAGACGATGAGGCGGTTCGGCGTGGCCGACGGAGACGCGGCGCGCAACTCGGCCGCCAGCTCCATTTCGTCCGTGCCCGGACGAAACATGCAGGAGGCGACGAAGGCCGCGGCCGTCGAGCGGCTGATGCCGGCCCAGCAGTGGACCAGCATGGGCGTCTTGCGCGTCCAGGACCGGAAAAAGCCGATCAGTTCCGCGGCATCGGCGGCGTTCGGCGCCCGGTGGCCTTCGAGCTCCTGCACGATGTCATGGAAGAACAGCTTGAGGTGGCGTTCGGGCGACACGCCTTTCGGCGTCTCGTGCGGCGTGTCGGGCGCCAGAAGTGTTACCACATCGCGCGCGCCATGCTCGTCGACGAGCTTCTGCACCTGGCTGAGCGGACAAACGATGATCATGGGTCTTGCGACAGCTTTGCGAACAGCTTGATGTAGTGCGCCGATGCGTCGGTGGGCGCAAGCGGTTTCAGGCGGAAGAAGCGTGCGGCATTCTCGCCCACGAGGCCCTTCGGCTCGCCAAAGAACTTCCGCGCCTCCGCGATGCCGAAGCCCGCGAGCTGCGTTGCCTCCAGATAAGCCGCGATGCGATCGCAGGTCTTGATGAAGGCCTCGAGCTTCGAAGGGCTCGTGGCGGCAAGTCCGAAGCGGATGTGAATGGCGGCCAGAAGCCGCTTCTCGAAGGTCTTGTAGTCGAGGCCGAGCGCTGCCTTGAAGGGCGAGATCATGTCGCCCACCACATATTCCGGCGCATCGTGGAGAAGTGCGGCGAGCCGCTCCTTGCGCGTGAGGGCGGGGTTCAGATGTTCGGCGATCTCGGCGACGAGCACGCAATGCTGGGCCACCGAAAACGCATGGTCGCCCCTCGTCTGCCCGTTCCAGCGGGCCACACGCGCCAGGCCGTGCGCGATGTCCTCGATCTCGATGTCGAGGGGGGAGGGATCGAGAAGGTCGAGCCGGCGGCCGGACAGCATGCGCTGCCAGGCGCGCGGCGGCTCAGCGCTACGCGGCATGCTTCACCGCCTCGTGGCGGTGGCAGTCGACGAGGTGATCATTCACCAGCCCGCAGGCCTGCATGAAGGCATAGACGATGGTAGGTCCAACGAAGCGGAAGCCGCGCTTCTGGAGATCCTTCGACATCTTCTCGGCAATCGGCGTCTTGGCCGGAATCTCGCTCATGCTGCGGATCCGGTTCTGCAGCGGCCTGCCATCCATGAAATCCCACAGGTAAGCCGAGAAGTCCGGAATCGCGAGATAGGCCTGGGCGTTCGTGACACTCGCCTCGATCTTCAGGCGATTGCGCACGATCCCTGCGTCCTGCATCAGCCGCTCGAGCTTCTTCGGCGTGTAGCGCGCCATCTTCTCCGCGTCGAAGCCGTCGAAGGCAGCGCGGAAATTGTCGCGCTTCCTGAGGATGGTGATCCAGGAGAGGCCCGCCTGGAAGCCGTCGAGCAGCAGCTTTTCGAACAGCGCCTGCGAATCATATTCGGGCACCCCCCATTCCGTGTCGTGGTAGGCCACATAGAGGGGATCCGTGCCGCACCAGTTGCAGCGGCAAAGGCCGTCGGCGTGACGAAGGGCGCTCATGCCGCCCCCGGCACGTCGTAGCGCACCCAGCCGGGCTTCATCACGGTGAGCGTAATCCCTTCCGCGACCAGCGGGGCGGTGGCCTCCGCCAGCCGGTCGAGACGGATCAGCGCCAGCGCCATGTCACCCGCGGAGGAGAGCAGGGTTCCCACCTGCTTTTCGCCTGCGCGGATGTCTGTGCCCTTGGGCGGGGCGGCGCCATCGAGCCTCACTGGCAGGATGCGGTTGCGCGCCAGCCCGCGGTGCTGCATGCGCGAGACCACTTCCTGGCCCACATAGCAGCCCTTGGAGAAGCTCACCCCGCCCAGCTGGTCGAGATTGGCCTCATGCGGGAAGATTTCGGCCGAGCCGAGGTCGGCATCCGAATCGGGCAGTCCGAGCGCGATTCGGGCGGCGGCATAGCCCTCCGCCGTGCCTTCGGGCGGCGAGCCGATGATTCGCCAGCCGATCAAGGGCGTGCGCGGGTCCGGAAAACCTCCCGGAATCGCGTCCGGGGAGACGCCGACCGCAAGGTCGTCGCGGCGCGACAGCGTGACCTTCGCCCTGAGCCTGTACATGCCAAGCCGCTGCAGCAGCGCGGGCGCCCGGCTGGCGGCGCAATCGATCAGGAAGCCCTCGCCCGTGCGCTGCACCAGCATGTCGAACAGGATCTTGCCCTGCGGATTGAGGAGTGCCGCATGGCGCGCCTCCCCCGGCGCCAGCCCCTCGATGTCGGCGGTCAGCAGATTATGGAGGAAATGCGCCGAATCGGGTCCCTCGACGCCGATCACGGCGCGGTCCGGAAGGCGGCCTGCCTGAAAGTGAATGTCACGCATCTCTGTTGCTTCGTTGCCCATCCACATTTACGAAGGCCTGATACCACGATCAAGGATTGCCGAGGCCCCACAATGCCGTTCCACGCCGAATTGATCCTCAAGGGCGGAACCGTCGTCAACCATGACGGCACCGGCCGGCGCGACATTGCCGTATCGGGAGGGCGCATCACCGCGATCGGCTCCTTCGCGAAGGAGCAGGGGGCCCAGGTCATCGACTGCACCGGCCTCCACATCCTGCCGGGCGTGATCGACAGCCAGGTCCATCTGCGCGAGCCGGGTGCTGAACACAAGGAAGATCTCGAGACGGGGGGCCGCGCCGCCGTCATGGGCGGCGTCACCGGCGTCTTCGAGATGCCCAACACCAGCCCGCTCACCACCGATGCCGATACGCTGGCGGACAAGATCCGCCGCGCCAGCAACCGCATGTATTGCGACTTCGCCTTCTACATGGGCGGCACGCGCGAGAACGCGCACATGCTGGGCGAGCTTGAGCTGCTGCCGGGCTGCGCCGGGGTGAAAGTGTTCATGGGCTCCTCCACCGGTTCCCTCCTCGTCGAGGACGACAAGGGTGTGGCCCGCATCCTCGCCAACATCCGCAGGCGTGCGGCCTTCCACTCGGAGGACGAATTCCGCCTCAACGAGAGGAAGCACCTGCGCGTCGAGGGCGACCCGTCCAGTCACCCCGTGTGGCGCGACGTCGAGGCGGCGCGGCTCTCGACCGAGCGGCTGATCCGGCTGGCGCGGGAGGCGCACAAGCGCATCCACGTGCTCCACATCTCGACCGCCGATGAATTCCCGCTGCTCGCCGCCGCGCGCGACGTCGCCACGGTGGAGGTGCTGGCCAACCACCTCGTCTTCACCTCCGATGATTATGCGCGGCTTGGCACCAGGCTGCAGATGAACCCGCCGATCCGCGAGCCGCACCACCGGGCGGGGATCTGGGCCGCTGTGCATTCGGGCCTCGTCGACGTGCTGGGCTCCGACCATGCGCCCCATACGCTGGAGGAGAAGGCCAAGCCCTATCCCGCCTCGCCCTCCGGCATGCCGGGCGTGCAGACGCTGGTGCCCGTCATGCTCGACTGCGTGAACCAGGGGATGCTCTCGCTCGAGCGCTTCGTCGACCTCACCTCGCATGGGCCGAACCGCATCTTCGGGCTTGCCGGCAAGGGCCGCATCGCCGAGGGCTATGACGCCGACTTCACCATCGTCGACATGAAGGCGAAGCGCACCATCACCAACGGCTGGATCGAAAGCCGCTGCAAGTGGACGCCCCATGACGGCCGCGAGGTCACGGGCTGGCCCATCGGCACGATCATCCGTGGACGGACGGTCATGTGGAACGGCGAGATCTTGGGGACAGCCCATGGCCAGCCGATCCGCTTCGTGGAGGCGCTGTGAGCTGTGCTGTCCATTCCAGTGTTCCCTCCCCCTTGTGGGGA
>JADCDC010000105.1 GCA_020252385.1 Aestuariivirga sp. | reverse complement strand
TCATGTCCGCCAGGTGAAACGCCGTGGCATCGATGCCGGTCGTGCCGGTATGGAAGTCAAGCACATAGTCCGAGTTCGGGCGGATCAGCCGATTGAACAGGAGACCGGCATGGCGCGCCGGTGCGCCGGGCCCGTTCTCGTCACCCGGCCAGACACGGTTGAGATCGACCAGGTCCGCACCGCGGCCGGAATTCGGCCAGCGCCGGCCCATGCTTTCGATCGCAGGGCGGGATACGTCGAAGACTGCCATGACGGTGCCGCTCATCAGCGCCGGGTCGAGTCCGTTCATGATGGTCTGGACGGCGTGGATCGAACTCATCTCATCGCCGTGGACACCGCTCACCAGTGTGATGCGCTTGCCAGGCTTCGCACCCCGCAGGACGGCGACCGACACCAGCCAGGGCTGACCCGAGGGGCCTTCGACGCCACGGAAGTAGAGGCGATGGAGCTTTCCCGGCTCAAGGTCATCAACACCAAGCGCGCTGACGACCGGCTTGCCGTCGACGACATCGCCTGTATAGACCGTTCCTCCCGGCAAGCTGGCCGCCGCGGTTTGTGCCTCAGCACGATCCGAAGAGAGGGCAACCGTTGCCGCAGCGCCGCCGATGGTTGCGAGCATGAAGTCGCGACGATCGAGGCTTGGCTGATCTGTCATGATGAATATCCTTTCCAGACGAAGCATCGGGCCGACTGAAGTTCTCTTCAAGGTCGAACCGTGACGCCTCTGCGCGGCGCCAACAGGTCAGCACCCGGCCTCAGCGTGCCGCCGGGGTGCAGATGATCAATCACCGCTGCGCGTGAGCCAGGAGAAGGCCTGGAGCCAGAGCTTCCGGTAGCCGTGCCACGCCACGAAGCTGCCGGGGAGCCAGTGAGGGCCGATGTCGGATGTCCAGGCGAGCGTCCGGCCTCTGCCATGGTTGCCCACGACGAGGAGCGGCAGGGGGCCGTTGTCGGTCTGCACCTGGGCGATGACCTCCACGCCGGGGTCCGTCTTCGCGACGACTTCATTCATGCCCAGGAGGGCCGGCCATTTCTCGTCAAGGCCCGCGACGATGGGATGCCCGGGGCGCAGGATCTCCGCCGTGATGCCCTCCGGCGCCTCATAGCGGTCGTCATAGGGGAGGCAGGTGACGGGCAGTGCGGCTTCCACCGCCGTCTTGTGCCAGCGTGCCTTGCCGTCGATGCCCTGGAAGGAAAAATAGCCGCCGATCATCATCAGGCCGCCGCCCTGTGCGGCATACTCCCGGATCAGCTTCAGCCGGTTGGGAACCGTCTTGCCATTGAGCCAGACATCCGGGTGAAGCAGCAGCGTGTTCGAGCCAATGTCCGAGAGAAGGATCGCGTCATAGTGGCGAAGGTCATCGAGGGCCAGGGGAAAATCCTTCGCCGCGTCATGCGCCTTCATGTAGGTGAGCTCGAAGGGACTGTCCTTTAGCGCCTCAACCAATGGCTCGGCGCCGAGATGGAAGGTCATGCTCGAGAACGCATCCCAGCCCTTGACGTGATGCGATGTGCTCACCCAGCTCTCGCCCACCAGCAGCAGTTTCTTCTTCGGCATCACGGCGTCCTTTCGGGATGGTCTCGCGCTACTGGCATTGAGGATGGCCGATGGGCCGATGCCATGCAACAGGCGGAACCAGGTTGCCCCCTGTTGTGCTTTTCCCGCCGCCTCGCCATGCTGCGGGGATGAGCCATGACCGACCTCAATCCCGTTATGAAAGCCTGTTCGAACCCGTGCGGATCGGGCCCGTCACCGCGCCGAACCGCTTCTATCAGACGCCGCATGCCACGGGCATGGGCTGGCGCATGCCGAAGGCGTCGGCCGCGCTGCGGGGCGTGAAGGCGGAGGGCGGCTGGGGCGTGGTCTCCACCGAATACTGCTCGATTCATCCGACATCGGATGATTTTCCCTTTGCCTATCTTTCGCTGTGGGACGAGGATGATGTGCGCGCTCTTGCGGTGACGGCCGATGCCATTCATGCGCATGGCAGCCTGATGGCGGTCGAGCTCTGGCACGGCGGATTTCACTGCAACAACCGGCTCACGCGCGAAGCGGCTCTGTCTCCCTCCGGCCAGGGGCTGAAGCTGCTTGGGCCGGGCTCGGCGAGGGCGATGGATGCAGCCGACATCCGGGCCTTTCTCGGATGGCAGGCCACGGCTGCCGAGCGGGCGAGGCGAGCAGGCGCGGACATCGTCTATGTCTACGCCGGGCATGACTACCTGCCGTTCCAGTTCCTTTCGCCGCGCACCAACCGGCGCAGCGATGCCTACGGCGGATCGCTCGAGAACCGCACACGCCTTGTCCGCGAGATGATCGAGGTCACGCGCGAGGCGACGAAGGGTGCTTGTGCCGTGGCGCTGCGCATGGCGGTTGACGAACTGCATGGTCCCGAGGGCATCACCCATGACGGCGAAGCCCGCGACATCGTCTCGCTTCTGGCGGAGCTTCCCGACCTGTGGGACGTGAACCTGGCGGGGGCACTCGGCAATGATTCCCGCAGCGCGCGCTTCTCGGGCGAGGGATTCCAGGAGACCTATACGTCCTTCGTGAAGTCGATCACGACAAAGCCCGTGGTCGGCGTAGGCCGCTTCACCTCGCCGGACACCATGCTGCGGCAGATCAACAGCGGCCTTCTGGATTTCGTGGGCGCCGCACGGCCGTCGATCGCCGATCCGTTCCTGCCCCGCAAGATCCGGGAGGGTCGCGAGGACGAGATCCGCGAATGCATCGGCTGCAATATCTGCAGGGCGGCCAACAATGAAGGCGTGCCGCTGCGCTGCACGCAGAACCCGACGATGGGAGAGGAATGGCGGCGCGGGTGGCATCCGGCCCGCATTGCGCCGAAGACAAGCGACAGGCGCGTTCTCGTGGTGGGTGGCGGCCCTGCCGGGCTGGAGGCCGCGCTTTCCCTGGGGCAACGCGGATATGACGTCGCCCTTGCCGAAGCCTCCCGCGAACTCGGAGGCCGCCTGCTCTTCGAACACAGGCTGCCCGGCCTCGCGACGTGGATCCGGGTGCGGGACCACCGCGAGCACATGCTGCTGAAGCTGCCCAATGTCGCGATCTACCGCGAGAGCGCCATGTCGGCTCAGGACGTGATCGACTTCGGAGCCGATCATGTCGTCGTGGCGACGGGCAGCCGCTGGCGGCGCGATGGGGTGGGAACGGCGCGTGAGCGGCCGGTCCACATTCCCGCAGACCCCGCCATCGTGACGCCGGACAGTGCCGGCGCGCTGTCCGATGCCGTGCTGATCTATGATGACGACAATTACTTCATGGGTGGCGCCATGGCGGAGAAACTCGCGCTGGAGGGGCGCGCCGTCACTTACGTCACCACGCAGCCGATCGTGTCCGCCTGGACCCAGATGACGGACGAACAGCCGTTCATCGAGGACCGCCTGGTCTCGCTCGGCGTCAGGCTCCGTGTGTCACACGTCCTGGAGGAGGTCGAGCAGGGCCGCGCGGCCTTCCGCGTCAGCCTGGCGCGGGATCGGGTGCTGATGGAGTTTGGCTCGCTGATCCTGGTGACAGGCCGGGTTCCGCGGGACGATCTTTACGCTGAGCTCATGGCGCGGAGCGACGTTCCGGCCGTCACCCGCATTGGTGACTGTCACTCACCCAGCCACATTGCGGATGCGGTCTATGCAGGCCACCGGTTTGGGCGCGCGTTCGACCTGGCGGACATTCCGATGCTCCGCCGCGAGAGGCCCGAGCCTTGAGTGCTCAGCGCTTCAGCCTGATCCTGAGGCCGCTCAGGTCGACAGAGGCCATGAGGCCGATCTGCTTGCCGGAGACCTCAAGCTCGACCCCGCGCGAGTTGCGGAGCCTTGCCACCGCACCACCGCCCGCCGCGGCGACACCGGCGGTGACGGCGCGGTAGTTGCCCTCGATGTCGCTGGCGCGGCGCAGGTTGCGCACGCGTCCGACGAACTCCGCCGAGGAGGCGCCGATGGTGGCGCCGAGGCTGACCCCGCCGATCCGCAGCGAATAGCGATCGCCCTTGAAGAAGAGATTGCCGGCGCCGCTGCCGAAGCCGAGGATGAAGCCGCCACGGACCACCCGGAACTCGATGCGGCCCGAGGCCGCGGCGGCGGGTGAGGTGTGGAGCGTGGTGAGGGCACCGGGCACCAGCGCCACGAGCAAGGCGCCAAGCATGCGGCGGCGGGCGTGGCTTTGGGGTGCGGGATCGATTGCCGTGTTGTCGTTGTTGTCGGTCATTGCTGGATCTCCCCTTCTTGTGTGTATTTCTGAACCGACCTTACCGCTCCTGCCCCGCCGTGTCATCCGCTTGCGGGCGCTGCGACCAGGGCCAGCGGCCCTCGATCTCCAGGGTGAGCGTCCAGCTGAGGAAGGTGCGGACCAGGATGAGGCCCGCCAGCATGCCGAGGCTGGAGAAGGTGAGTTCGACGGCGATGGTCTTGATGATGTCAGCGGCGACCAGCACCTCGAGCCCCAGCAGCAGCGAGCGGCCGATGCGGATGCGGTAGCGCTCGTAGGACTTGGCATCATGGGTCGAGAACAGGGTGGCGGCCGTGGACCAGACGATGCCGGCGACGATCACGAAGACGCCGAAGACCTCGATGCTCACCCCGACGAGATGAATCCAGCCGCTCACGCCGGCATCGAAAGCCTGAAGGACCTGCATGTCGCCTGGCGTCCCCTTCCCGTGGTGCGGAGGGCTGAAGGATTACCGCAACCCTGCCGCGACTTCAATGCGGGGCGCCAGACCGGCGTTGATCGCGCAACGGCACGCTGACGTATCGATCGCATCGGAGGTGTCGATTGTCCGGAAATTCCCTCGCCTATGCCAACATGAAGCGCGCGCTGTTCGCGGCGGTGAGGGCCATTCCGCCCGGCCGGGTGGTGGAGATGCGCACACTGGCGGCGGCGCTGAACATTCCACCGCGCCATGCCGCCTTCATCCTGTCGAAGCTGACGGCGGAGGAGGCGGAGGTCATCCCCGCGCACCGCGTGGTGCCGAAGGCCGGCGACTTCGGCAAGCCCGAGGGGCGAAGGGAAGCCCTGGCGCGCCAGCTTGCCTGGTTGCGGGCGGAAGGCCATGAGGTGAGGGCGAACCGCCATCTGGCGCTTGCCGCCACGAGGCTGTGGCAGCCGGACGACCGGCACCGCAGCACCATCTGGGCGGACGAGGAGGAGGGCTGAGGCCCGGCCTTCCCGCCCTTCGCAGGCGCGAAACGGGTGGCTTGCGTGTTTAGCGAATTCATGTTCAGTAAACAAAACGACTAAACACAGGACGCTGCCGGATGGCCCCTCCCCTCGACCTCCTTCTCGATACCGTGGCGGCGCGGATCATCGCCGCCGCCGACGAGCTGACAGCGCTCGATTCCGCCATCGGCGATGCCGACCATGGCCTCAACATGAAGCGGGGCTTCGAGGCGGTGCTGGCGGATAAGGCGCAGATCCTGGCGAAGCCCCCGGGCGAGGCGCTGAAGGCCATCGGCATGACGCTGGTGATGAAGGTGGGCGGCGCTTCCGGCCCGCTCTACGGCACGCTGTTCATGACGCTGGGCAAGGAACTGCCGGCGGAGCCCACTGTGGCCGACATGGGGCGGGCGCTTTCGGCCGCCGTCGAGGCGCTGAAGGCGCGCGGCAAGGCCGACTTCGACAACAAGACCATGCTGGACGTGCTGGGGCCGGTGGCCCGGCATCTCGCCAGCGGGAACGCGAGTTTCGCCAGCGTGCGCGCGCTCGCCGCCGAGCGGGCGGAGGCCACGATCCCGATGAAGGCGATCAAGGGCCGCGCCTCCTTCCTGGGCGACCGCTCGATCGGGCACATGGACCCCGGGGCGCGCTCGAGCCAGATCATGATCGAGGCGGTATGCGACGTTCTGGAGGGCAAGGCATGACGGTGGGAATCGTGATCGTGTCGCACTCGCCCGACGTGGCCAAGGGTGCCGCCGACATGGTGCGGCAGATGGTGGGCAACGACGTGCCGCTGGGCTTCTGCGGCGGCAACCCGGATGGCGGGCTCGGCACCAGTGTCGAGAAGATCATGGCGGCCATCGACAGCGCCTGGTCTGAGGACGGTGTTGCCATTCTCGTCGACCTCGGCGGAGCGGAGACCAACAGCGAGATGGCAATCGAGATGCTGCCCGAGGAGAAGCAGGGGCGGATCGTGATCTGCAACGCGCCCGTCGTCGAGGGCGCGGTGATGGCGGCGACCGAGGCCTGGGGTGGGGGATCGCTGGCCGACGTGAAGCGCACGGCAGAGGAGCTTTCGGCACAATGAGCGGAACGGCGGACGGATCGGTGGTGATCACCCATGACGTGGGGCTGCATGCCAGGCCTTCGGTGAAGCTCACCAAGCTCGCAAAGGGCTTTGGCTCCACGATCGAGATCGCGGGGGCTGCCGAGGGGCCGTGGATCGACGCCAAGAGCATCGTCAAGGTGATGGCGATGAAGGCGCGGCAGAACTCGACACTGTTCGTGCGCGCCGCAGGTGCGGATGCGGAGGCGGCGGTGAGCGCCGTCATCGACCTCGTGCGCCGCGACTTCGACGAAGCGGGCGATGGCCACTAGGCTTCAGGGCACGGGCGCCTCGGACGGGCTGTTCATGGGCCCGGTGCGCCGGCTTGCGGGTGCGAGCACGGCGGAGCGCCGTGCCGGCACGCCCGATGCCGAGCACCAGGTGCTGCGCCATGCCATCACCCTTGCGGCGGCTGAGGTTGCGGGGCTGATGGAGCGCGTCGAGGGCGAGGCGCAGGACATGCTGGCCTTCCAGCTCGCCATGCTGGAGGACGATGCGCTTTCCGCCCCCGCGCTGGCGGCGATTGCCTCCGGCATCGGCGCGCATCTGGCCTGGGTTGATGCGCTGGACGGCGAGATCGCGGGCTACGAAGCCTCCGAGGATGATTACTTCCGGGCCCGCGCCGCCGACCTCCGCGACATCCGCGACCGTGTGCTGCGCCATGTGACGGGAACGGCGGACGAGGCCGCTGTGCCGGGTGCCGTGCTGGTTGGCGAGGACATCGGCCCCACCGCCTTCCTCGAGGCGGACTGGAGCCAGGGCGGCGCCATCGCGCTGTTCCGGGGCAGCACCACGAGCCATGTGGCGATGCTGGCCCGCGCGCGCGGCATTCCCATGGTGGTGGGACTGGGCGAAGAGGGCCTCGCCGCGGCGCAGACCCTGATCGTGGACGGCGGCAGGGGCCTGGTGACCGCCGAGCCCGGTGCCGCGGATGAGGAGGCCTTCCGGCAGGACCGCGCGGCGCTGGAAGGCCAGCGCCAGGCGGCGGAGCAGTTCCGCCTGAAGCCGGCGCTTAGGCGCTCGGGCGAGCGGATCGAGGTGCTCGTCAACGTGGCGGGTGTTGAGGAACTCGCGCACATCGATCCCGCCTCCTGTGACGGGATCGGGCTGATGCGCTCGGAGTTCCTGTTCCGCGACGGGGCGCCGCTTCCCGGCGAGGACACGCAGTTCCGCGCCTATCGCGCTTTCCTCGACTGGGCGGGGGGCAGGCCGGTGACCATCCGCACCCTCGACATCGGCGGCGACAAGCCGATCCGCGGGCTGACCCCCGAGGGCGAGCAGAACCCGTTCCTGGGACTGCGCGGCGTGCGCCTCACGCTGGCGCATGAGGAGGTGTTCCGCACCCAGCTGAAGGCGCTGGCGCGCGCCGCCGTTCATGGGCCCCTGAAGGTGATGATCCCCATGGTGACGGTGCCAGGCGAGATCGCGCGGACGGCGGCACTCTTCGAGGACTGCCTCGCGGAGCTCACGGCCGCCGGCACGCCGGCGAAGATCCCGCCGCTTGGCATCATGGTCGAGGTGCCGGCGGTGGCGGTGGCGCCGGAACTCTTCGCGAGTGCTGCCTTCTTCTCGATCGGGTCGAACGACCTGACGCAATATGTGACGGCCGCCTCGCGCGATGACGCGCGGGTGGCGGCACTCAACGATCCCGCGCACCCCGCCGTGCTCCGCCTCATCGCCGCGGTGGCGCGGCATGGGCGGGAGACGGGAACGCCCGTCAGCCTGTGCGGCGACATGGCGAGCGAGCCACGCCATGTGAAGGCGCTCATCGCTGCGGGCGTCACCTCGCTCTCGGTGGCGCCCGCGCGCATCGCCGCCGTCAAGGCTGCGATCGCGGAGCTCTGATGATGGCCGAGGCCGCCGCCGACAGACCCGCGCACGAGGCCGTCGCCGCCTACAAGCGGATGCTGGCCGCCATCATCGAGCGGCGGCCGTCCGGAACGCGGCAACGGCTGGCGGGGGCGCTGGCCAAGAACCGCAGCTTCGTGAGCCAGATCACCAACCCCGCCTATCAGACGCCGATCCCCGCGAGCCACCTGACGCAGATCTTCGAGATCTGCCATTTCTCCGCCGCGGAACGCCACGAGTTCACCAGGCTCTACGCGCTTGCCCACCCCAAGAAGATGCTGGCACAAGAGCCCAGGGCCACGTCCGCCGTGGATCTGCCGGACCTGGGTGACGCGGAGCGGAACAGGAAGCTGCACGGGCTGGTCAGCGCCTTCGTGCGGGACATTGCAAGACTGATCGACGACCAAGGGGAAAAAGGAAAACGGCGATGAAGAAGCTCATCAACGACGTATCGACCGTGCTGGGCGAGAGCCTCGACGGATTTGCCGCGGCCCATGCCGACATCGTGTCGCTGGGGCCCGAGCACAAGTTCGTTCAGCGCAAGGTTCTGAAGCCCGGCAAGGTGGCGCTGCTCTCGGGCGGTGGCTCCGGCCACGAGCCGCTGCATGCGGGCTTCGTGGGCCACGGCATGCTGGATGCCGCCTGCCCCGGCCAGGTCTTCACCTCGCCCACACCCGACCAGATGATCGCCGCCGCCGACGCCGTCGATACCGGGGCGGGCCTCCTCTTCATCGTGAAGAACTACGAAGGCGACGTGATGAACTTCGACATGGCGCGCGAGATGAGCGGCCGCCAGATCGAAACCGTGATCACGGATGACGACGTGGCGGTGGAGAACTCGCTCTACACCACGGGGCGCCGCGGCGTTGCGGGAACCTTGGTGGTGGAGAAGGTGGTGGGAGCCGCCGCCGAGCAGGGCGTTGGCCTTTCAGCACTCAAGGAACTGGGCGACAAGGTGAACCGCGCCACACGCTCCATGGGCGTGGCGCTGACGAGCTGCACGGTTCCCGCCGCCGGCAAGCCCACCTTCGCGATCAGCGACAGCGAGATGGAGATGGGTGTGGGCATCCACGGCGAGCCGGGGCGGCGGCGCGTGGCGCTTGGCAGTGCCGACAGCATCGCCGAGGAGATGGTGGCGGCGATTGCCGCCGATCTCGGCCGGACGGGTGACGCGCTGGTCTTCGTCAACGGCTTCGGCGGCACGCCGGCGATGGAACTCTACCTCATGTACAACGCCGCCGTGGCCCAGCTTTCAAAGCACGGCATCCGCCCGGCGCGCGCACTGGTCGGGAACTATGTGACCTCGCTCGACATGGCGGGCTGCTCGATCACCGTCACCATGCTGGACGACGAGATCGCGCGGGGCTGGGATGCGCCGGTGCATACGCCGGCACTGCGCTGGGGCATGTAGCAGGCGCAAGGATCGCTGGCTCAGGAGGCATCCACGATGATCCGCAGCCGATCGGCATCGGTGACGCGGATCATCCGGTAACCGGCCTCGATCAGCCGCTCCGCCTCGAAGCGGCGGAGCACGCCGTTGATCGAGGCGCGGGACAGGTTGCACATGCCGCCCAGCTCCTCGTGCGAGCAGTGGACATCCCGGGGCGCCGACCCTGGATTCCGCACGCCCGCCAGACGCAGGATCACCGCGCCGCAGCGCCGGTGGCGGTCCGCGAGCAGCAGGTCGGCAAGGCCCTGCACGGTGAGGGCCGCCATTTCCGTCAGATGCAGCAGGAGCAAGCGCCATCCATCCGGATGGCGCGCCAGGATCTGGGTGAGCGCCGGCTTGGGGAGATGGGCGACGAGGCACGCGCTGCGCGCCAGCACGGTGATCTGCCGGCCCTCGCCGTTCACGAAGGGCTGAAGGCCGAACCAGAAGGGTGCGGCGTTGAGGTGGATCAGGCCGATATCCGGGGCGGCGATGGCCGGCATGATGCCAACCGTTCCCTGCGCCACGCCGAACAGGCCGCCGTCGGTTTCACCCCCCAGGGCAATCGGCTGGCCGGCGTCGACGCGAATCCATTGGCTGTGAGCCAGCACGTCGGCGGCGAAGGGCGTAGGGCAACGGCTGAGCCAGCCGCTTGCCCGGAGGCTCTCCTTGGCGTCACCAAGTTCGGTCTCATAGAGTCTCATCGGTTCTCACGGCCTGGTCAACCTGTGGCTGATCTCATAATTGTATAATTCTGTGCAGTCCATCCGAAGGATACGGGCTACGCTGCAACCGTCTTCAAGAGGGGGAAGTGCCGATGCGCCATCACGTCAAGAACCTCTCATGGACGGCGGCGATCGCCGCTCTTGGCATCTTCATGGGGACGGCGGCCCAGGCGCAGGACCCGGTGGCCACGGGCGACGTTGGCCTCGTCAACCCGGAAGCGGCGGCGCGGGCTTTCCCCACGCGGGGCTTCTCGCCCTACGCCAACCGCAATTTCCCGACGCGCGTGTTCTGGGGCGACCAGCACGTCCACACCGGCTGGTCCGTCGACGCGGGCGCCTTCGGGGCGAGCCTCGGTCCGGAGGAGGCCCTGCGCTTTGCCCGGGGCGAACAGGTCACATCCTCGCTCGGCGAGCCGGTCAAGCTCAGCCGTCCGCTCGACTGGGCTGCCGTCACCGATCATTCCGACGCCGCGGGCGTGATCTTCGAGGTCCGTGACGGGAACCCCGACCTCATGGTGGACCCGCTGATCAGGCGCTGGCACGACATGATGGCCTCGGGGCAGGGCGTCCTGGCCGCGTCCGAGATGATCGCCGCCCAGTCGAACAACAAGGTGCCGCCCGCCATGAAGGACCCGCGGCTGGCCATGACGATCTGGGAAAAGAACACCGCGATCATGGAGAAATACAACGAGCCCGGCCGCTTCACCGCCTTCATCGGCTATGAGTGGACGAGCAATGCGGGCGGCGGCGACAACCTGCACCGCAACGTCATCTACCGGGACGGCAAGGCGCATGCCGACCAGATGCTGCCGATGACCACCTTCGACAGCGAGAACCCCGAGGACCTGTGGACGTGGATGGAGAGCT
>JADCDC010000104.1 GCA_020252385.1 Aestuariivirga sp. | reverse complement strand
CTTGAAGCCGTATTTCCAGGGCAGGTGCAGCCTCAGCGGCGCGCCCATGCTGTTCGGCAGCGGCTTGCCATAGGCACCCGTCACCATCAGCGGCAGGTCGTTCATCGCCTCCGCCATGGTGATGCCCTCGACATAGGGCCAGGGATAGCTGGTGAAGAGGCCCTCCTTCTGGCCCGGCGCCACGTCCGGCCGGTTGAAGGTTTCAAAGCGGATGAACTTGGCATCAGACGTTGGCTTCGCGATCTCGACGAGGCGCTTCACGGTGAAGCCCGTCCACGGCACCACCATGGACCATGCCTCGACGCAGCGGTGGCGGTAGATCCGCTCCTCGAACGTGACTTGGCTGAACAGATCGTCGATGCCGACGGTGAAGGGCTTCTCGACCTCGCCGTCGAAGGCCACCTCCCAGGGGCGGATCGGCAGCTTTTCCGCCGCCGTCGCGATGCGCTTGGAGGAGCCGAATTCATAATAATTGTTGAATGTCGTGGCGTCCTTCTCCTCCGTCACCGGGCGCTGGGCGTCGGCATAGGCAGGGTTCAGCTTGGCCGGATAGAGCGCTGCGGAGGGGTCGGAGGCGGCCCAGGCGGGGCGCATGGCGGCCAGCGCCGCAACACCCGCCGCAGCCCCCATGAAGTGCCGCCGGTTCAGGAACACGTGCTCGGGCGTCACCCGCGATTCGGGGATATGCCAGGCGGGGGTGCGCTTGATCAGCATCGGGGGTCGTCTCCTGTTTCTGGCTCCAACATAGTCCTTCGCCCGCGCACGTGCATTCAAGTACCGATCACTTATCCGCGATGCACAAGCCGGGGGCGCTCGGCTATCCTCCTGCCGGAAACTTCCGGAGTGATCCCATGCGGCGCGCCATCCTGACCGACATTGAACTGCCCGATTACGGCGATCCGGTGTCCGAACCGGTTCTCGGGCGGAGCATCTACGAAGCCCGCCTCGCGAGGCTTAAGCAGGCGATGCGCCGTCACGGCCTCGACGCCCTGGTGATCTATGGCGACCGGGAGCATGTCGCCAACATCTCATGGGCCACGGGCCATGACCCCCGCTTCGAGGAGGCCCTGCTGCTCGTCCTGCCGGACCGCCTCCCCGTCCTCTTCGCCGGCAATGAGGGCTACCCCTATGCCGAGGCGGCACCCGGCGTGTTCGAGCGGCGGCTGTGGCAGGCCCTGAGCCTGATGGGCCAGCCGCGCGACCGGCTCAGCCCGCTCACAGGACTTCTCGGCGAGGCGGGCCTCAGGCCCGGCATGCGCATCGGGCTTGCCGGCTGGAAGGGCTACGAGACCGAGGACGGCGTGTTCGACCCCAGCTGGTTCGAGACTCCGCACCACCTCGTCGAAACGCTTCGCGGGTTTGGCGAGGTGTCGAACGCCGCCCTCCTCTTCATGCACCCTGAAGACGGCCTCCGCGCCATCAACGAGGCAGACCAGATCGCCTGCTTCGAACATGCCGCCACCAAGTGCTCCTCGGCACTCCGCCGCTTCATCCTCGGTGCCAGGCCCGGCATGACGGAGTTCCAGGCCTGCCGCAACCTGGCCCTCGATGGCACGATGCAGTCCGTCCACATCAACATGAGTGCGGGCCCCCGCGCCCGCTTCGGCCTGTGCAGCCCGTCGAGCCGCATCATCGCACGCGGCGATCCGATCGTGGTGGGGCTCGGCTTGATGGGTGCTCTCAACTGCCGCGCGGGCTTCATGGCCGAGACTGCGGGCGATCTGCCGCCCGCAGTCTCGGACTATGTGGAGCGCCTCGTCACCCCCTATTTCAGGGCGGCGGTCGCCTGGTACGAAACCATCGGCATCGGCGTCCCGGGTGGTGAGATCTTCGAGGCCGTCATGGCGCATGTGGGCGAGCCGTTCTTCGGCGTCGGCCTCAACCCCGGCCACCTGATCCATCTCGACGAGTGGGTGCATTCGCCGATCCGCAAGGGCGGGCGCATGACTCTTGCCTCCGGCATGGCGCTGCAATGCGACATCATCCCGGCCACCGGCACGGACTACTTCACCAGCAACATCGAGGACGGCATCGCCCTTGCGGACGCTACACTCAGGGCCGATCTCGCCACGCGCTATCCGGAGGCCTGGTCACGCATCGAGAGGCGCCGCGCCTTCATGACGGACACGCTCGGAATCCGCCTGAAGCCCGAGGTTCTGCCCCTGAGCAACATCTCCGCCTGGCTCCCGCCCTTCTGGCTCTCGCCCGGCAAGGCCATGGCCATGCGGTGACCATCAGCATCCCCCTCCCCCTTGTGGGGAGGGGTAGGGGTGGGGGTCGGGAGGTGTCGTCAATCCTTGATCAGACACAAGCTGATGGTTCGGAGCGACCCCCACCCTTAATCCCTCCCCACAAGGGGGAGGGAAATACAGTTCGCTACGCCGCCTCCGCCCTGCGGCTCGCCACCACCTGGTCCGCCGGGCGGCCGGTGAGTTCGGCCATGTGGTCGAGCGCATAGGTGAAGGTGCCAACACCCGCGGTCGCCGAGCGCAGTTCGATGATGAGCGAGGCCATCTCGGATTCCGGCATGTGGGCCTTCACCGTGTCCCAGCCCGGCCAGCCCTCGCGCCCGTCGAAGCCCAGGAGCTGGCCGCGGTGGCCCGTCACGATCTGGTTGATGCGCGAGGTGGCATCGCTGGGAGCATGGATCTCCACCGCCACGATCGGTTCGAGCAGAACCGGCGAACATTGCGGCATGCCTTCCGTCATGGCGATGCGTGCGGCCGTCTTGAAGGCCATTTCGGAGGAGTCGACGTCATGGTACGAGCCGTCCGACAGGTTCACCTGGAAGTCCACCACCGGGAAGCCCAGGGGCCCGTGTCCCATCCACTCGCGGATGCCCTGCTCGACGGCGGGAATATACTGCTTGGGCACCACGCCGCCGGTGATCGTGTCGGAGAACACGAAGCCCGAGCCACGCGGCAGGGGCTGGATCTCCACCACCACATCGCCATACTGGCCATGGCCGCCAGACTGCTTCTTGTGCCGGCCCCTCACCTGCGCCGTCTTGCGGATCGTCTCCTTGTAGGCGATGCGCCTCGGCCGCGAACGGGCGTGCACACCGAACTTTCCCTGCAGCTTCTCGAGCGCCACGCGCAGATGCATTTCGCCCTGCCCCCACAGCACCATCTCATGGGTGTCCTGGTTGTGCTCGAGCGACAGCGAGGGGTCTTCCTCGATGAGCTTGGCGATGGCGCCCGTCAGCTTCACCTCGTCCTTGCGGTCAGAGACGGAGATCGCCAGCCCATAGACGCCGGGCGCCACCGCGAGCGAGACGAGCTGCTTCGCCGGCCCCTTCGCGGAGGACAGCGTCTCGCCGGTCTTCGCACCATCGAGGCGGCCCAGCGCCACCGTTTCGCCGGCCACCGCCTTCTGGATCTTGCCGGGTGTAACGCCCATCAGGCTGAACACGCCAGCGACACGGTTGTCCTCGCCCGTGGCACCGTGGAGCACGGTGCCGTCCGCCACCTCGCCCGAAAGCACGCGCGACAGCGAAAGCTTGCCGCCATGCGCGGTGTGGAAGGTCTTCAGCACCTGCACCGTCGTGCCGTTGCCCGCGAAGCCCAGCCGCCGCGCGGTCTCGGCGATGCCCGGCGCCTCGTGGCGCAGCGCCTTGAGCAGGCGCTCGATCCCGGTGCCGTGCTCGGCGGAGCCGAACAGCACGGGCGTGATGAAGCCCTCCGCCAGCTCGCGCGCGAGGTCGGAGAACACCCGGTCACGCGGCGGCTCCATGTCGGAAAGGAGCTGCTCCATCAATTCGTCGTCATGGTCGGCGAGCCGCTCCAGCATGGCGAAGCGCTGCGATTTCTCGAGGTCGGCCATGTCTTACGGCATGTCGATCAGCTTGCTCTCCAGGTGCTCCTGGTAGATGAAGGCGCGCTCCAGCGCGAGATCGACGAAGCCCGTGACGATCGAGCCCTTCATGATCGGCAATTGCCTGAGGATCAGCGGCTTCGAGGAGGCGGGCTGCAGCCAGGCGAGCACGTCGCGCGGCGAGGAATCGGTGCGGTCCACCTTGTTGATGAACAGGATGCGCGGCAGCCCGATCTCGTCCAGCTGCTTCAGGATCAGCTGCAGGGCGGCGGCCTTCTTGTCGTCGGCCTCGCAGACGACCACGGCCACGTCGGCGCCCTGCAAGGCCGCGCGCTGGTCCTGCGCGAATTCGATCGAGCCCGGGCAGTCGAGGAAGGTGTAGCTGTCGCCCAGGTACTTCGTCGTGGCGGCGTTGAGCTCGATGCTCATGCCATGCTGGCGCGCCTCGGGTGCTGCGTCGCCCACGGTCGATTTCTCGGACACCTTGCCCTGGCGCTGGATGGCGCCGGTCTGGAACAGGATGGCCTCGAGGAGTGTGGTCTTGCCGCTGAGATAGGGGCCCACGAGTGCCACGCACCGCGAGCCCGATGGCCTTCTGCCGTTTGCTTGATCCATGGACGTTGCTCCCATTGACTGCTTCGATCAGCGTCTTGGGACCGCCCTTCTTGACACATGGAGACCACGCCGGGGCGGTTCCACGCCCGCAAGACTGACTCCGTTCGATGGGACCGGCAAGCGAATTCGGACAACGAAAAGGCCCGGCGCTGCGGCCGGGCCTTTTCAGCAAGCGTGAATGCTTGAATTACTTCGCCTTCTTGAGCTTCAGGCTGGCGACGCCGGCCGCGATGTTGAGGCCGGTCTGGGCCTGCACGCTGAAGGGCTGAAGTGCGATCGACTTGTTCGAACCGCCGACGAGCACGTTGGCGCCGAGGCCCACCGCAATCGTGGCTTCCGCCGAGGCGCCGGCATAGTTGCCGGCGAGTGCGCCTGCCTTCAGCTTGCCCGGCGCGAACACGGCCCAGCCCATGATCGCCTTGCCCGTCACGCCGATGTCGAGGCCGAGCTTGCCGATGGTGCCGACATAATGCTCACGCGAGCCGACGGTGCCTTCGAAATAGCAATCGACCGAGCGGGAAGAGCCGATGATCATGCCGACGCCGCCGGCGACGTCACAGGTCAGCACACCGATCTTGACGCCCTTATTGGCGGCAAGAGCAGGCGAGGCGGCAAGCCCAAGGGCAAGGATGGCGGCGAGGGCGATCTTTTTCATGTGGATTGAGTCTCCTGTTGTACGGTTTTGCCGTAACGGCTGCTTACTGCATCCGCCACTATGCTGCAATCGCCCGCCGATCGCCGCTTGTGCCGGCCTCAATTCTCGTATTCGAGCGTGAACTTCGCCAGTCCGGCCGCGATGTTGACGCCGACCTGGCCCTCAACACTCACCGGCTGCAGGGCAACCGAATTCTGCGACCCGCCGACCAGCACGTTGGCGCCGAGGCCGACCGCGAAGGCGGCATCCGCCGTCGCACCGGCATAGGTGCCGGCGAGCGCGCCGGGCGCCAGCGAGCCGGGCGAGAAGACCACCCAGGACATCACGGCCTCCGCGGTGACGCCGATGTCGAGGCCCACTTGCGTGATACGGCCCTTGTAGAGTTCCTGGCCATTGGGCCCATCGAACACGCAGGACGCCCTCTCCGTTCCGCCGAGGATCAACCCGACGCTTGCGGAAACGTCACAGTTCAGCACGCCGACCTTGACGCCGCTCTTGGCAAATGCCGGCGAAGCGCAGAGCGCCAGGACCAGCAATGATGCAGAAATCCTTTTCATGTCGATCTCCCTCTACCGAGCATTGCACTCGATTTCACGACCTTCCGGCAAGAATCAGTTGGGGTCAAGACTTGCCCGAAAGGTAATCCGGCTTTCCCAGTTCAACGCCCGCTTGCCGGAGGATGGCGTAGGCCGTGGTCAGGTGGAAGAAGAAGTTGGGCTTGGCCCAGGTCTCGAGATAGGCGGCCCCGGTGAAGCTCATTTCGCGTCCGCCGGCCTTGAGCGAGATGGCGCGGGCCTCGGCACCGGCGAAATCCTCCCGCCTCAGGCCCTGGAGGAAATCGATGGTCCGGGCGATCCGCGCCTGGAGTTCGGCGAAGCTCTTCTCATCGTCGGGAAAGCCCGGAACCGCCGCGCCTGAGAGCCGGGCGCCCGCGCCCTTGGCGGCGTCGGAGACGATCTGCACCTGGCGCACCAGCGGGAACATGTCGGGCGCCAGCCTGAGGCCCAGCATCACGGCAGGATCGATCTTGCGCGCCGTGCAATGGGCCTCGGCCTTCGACAGGATGCCTGAGAGCGAGTTCAGGAAGTGGATGAAGACGGGAACGGACGCGTCATAGGCCTGCATGGATCACCTCAGGTTTCCGCAGAAGCGCTG
>JADCDC010000103.1 GCA_020252385.1 Aestuariivirga sp. | reverse complement strand
TCAATTCCACGACCGCGCTCGTCACATTGCCTAACGGGCAACAGAAACCACTGGGCACTCTCACGCGCTACGAGACCTATCAATGGGAAGCCCATCAGGCAGCGATCTCCACCTCGGCGACGACGCCCTTCACCTTTACCAAGCCCGCCGCCAGAACCTGCTTCGCGGAGAAGGTCGCCAACGGAGCGACGATCCTCAATCAGGTCGGGCTCTCAGGCCGCGTGAAGCGGCGCGACATCTATGCAGCCGTGGCGAACTGCCTCGATATCAAGGCGGCGATCGACGCCGGGGCGGACTACAGCCTCAACGGCTCGAGCACACACCTGCCGCTACCCTCGCTCGCCATCGCCAAGTTCTTCATCACCGAGCCGATAAACCGGACGCATGAAGCCAAGCTGACGATCCGCTCCTCGGAAGGCGGACAGGCGTCCTGGCCGGAAGCCACCTGCAGCGCGATCAGCCCGAACCGCTTCTGGGTCGACATGCAGGGCTAGCTGGTGGCAGGAAAGACCTACTACCTGAAGCGGCCATCGGGCCTCTTCCTGGATGCCACGCTACCCGAGGGTGCGACGCCGACCATTGCCGCACTCGCCGCGGCCTTCAACACCGCAGCGACGGATGCGGGGCTCTCCACGGTCTACAAGTTCTGCAGCAAGGCGACGAACGAGTATCTCTTCATCTCGTCGACGGAAGCGACATCCGCCAGTTCCCTGGACTTCGGACTGAGCGTCACCGACGCGGCGAAGCGCATCTTTCTCGAGCTTGTAGATGTCTACGGCTCAGACAATGGCGGCGACGTCACGCGTGACGTGGTGAGGCTCTACCGGTGATCGCCTCGCTGCGCAAAGCAATCCGGCGGCTTCCCGCATGCGAGAGGGGCGTCGCGGTGATGGAGGCGGCGGTCGTCCTGCCCTTCGTCCTCGTGCTGGGACTGGGCACCATCGAGTTCGGCTGGCTCATGTCCCAGATCGAGGACGTGCAGCTGAGCCTGCGCGATGCGGTGCGCTATGCCTCGCGAAGCCAGCTCGAGACGGTCAACGGCATCGAGGACCTTCCCGCAGCCACCAAGACGGCCGCCCGCGACATGGTCGCAAGCGCCTATATCCGCAATGGCATCACCTCCACCGCGCCGCTCCCCGAGCTGTCCGCCATCACCAACACCTATGGCCTCAACCCTGGGCGGCCCACGGTCTACAAGGTAACGGCCACGGCCACCTTCGAACCTGCCAGTGCCGGTCTCCTCAGCCTCATCAACCTCACACTGCCACCGATCACCCTCCAGTACGAGGCGCGCCATGTGGGCGGCTGACCGGACTGCGCAGTTCATCCGCAATCAACGCGGCACGGCCATCCTCGAATTCACCATCGTGGCGTGGTTCTTCTTTGTCGCGATCCTCGGCATCATCGAGTTCAGCCTCTACTTCTGGCAGTTCAGCGCGATCTCGAAGGGTGTTCAGACGGCGCTCCGCTATGCAGTCGTCTCCGATCCGGTCACCGGCGACTGGGACACGCTGCAGCCCAATGCTTCAGCGGTCATCACCTGCCGCAGCACCAGCACGGGAGCCGCCAGCTGCACACCCCACGTCAATGCCGCCAATTCCGCCGCCATGGACTGCATTGTGGACAAGGTGCGCGCCTACGCGTCCTTCGTGGAGCCCGAGAACGTGGTGGTCGAGTACCGCGCCAATCCACTCGGGCTTCAGGGCTTCCAGGCCCCCACCATCAGCATCCGCCTCGAGAACCTGCAGTTCATGACGATCTTCCTCGGCTTCATGGGAGGCCGCCTGCTTCCGAACCTCAATTATGCGATGACGGCCGAGGACTCCAACTCCCTGCCGCCCGGACCTTCGCCCTCCGGCCCTTCATCCGGTGACTGCGGAGCGATCCCATGAACGCACATTTCGGAAATCGCGCCGTCAAGGCGCTGTGGATCGGCAACAGCACCGACATCGGCGAACGGATCGGGAGGGCGCTGGCGGAGGTTGCGGTCAGCTATGACCAGCGCACGCCGAACCTGACCCTGCAGCCGGGCAGTGGGCCGGCCGCCGAGGCCGACGTCATCTTCATCGAGATCGGCAGCCGAGAGGACGCCGAGCGCTTCGAGCGCCTCGCCGTGATGCGCCGGCCGGAGCAGCGGCTCGTCGCGGTGACCACGGTGGCTGATGCGCCGCTGCTGCGCCAGTTGATCCGGCTTGGCCTGTCCGACTGGCTGGAGGCGGATGCGACGGACGCGGCAATTCTTTCCTCCTGCCAGGCTCCCAAGGCGCTGAACGTCAATGCCGGACCGCGCAACGTGCTCATCTTCACCCCGGTGCTCGGCGGCATGGGTGCAACTACGCTCGCGATCGAGACCGCGATCCACCTCTGCCAGAACGGCCGGGAGCCCACCTGCATCGTCGATCTCGACCTCTATGCGGGTGAATGCGCCGACTTCCTGAACATCCAGGCCAAGCTCGCGATCGACTCGCTCGCCAAGAGCACGGACGCCATCGACGAGCACCTTCTTGAGAGCGTTCTCGCAGAGCATCCGACCGGCATCAGGCTGCTGGCCGCCCAGACCAACATGAGCGCCAACCAGTCGATCAATCCCGCGACGGTTGTGCATCTCCTCAACCTGGTTTCGGGCGTCTTCGACAATGTCATCATCGACATGCCCCGCGCCTGGCAACCGTGGACGGACGACGTCATCCTTGGCGCCGACGCCATCTTCCTCGTGGCCGACAGTTCGGTTCCCGCACTGCGCGCCGCGCGGCGGCAGGTTGAGGAGTTCCTGAAGCGCTACGGCGGCAAGGTGAAGCCGCACGTCATCGTCAATAAGTACGATCGCACCTGGTTTTCGACCGCGATGCGGGAGAAGGACCTCGAAGCATCGCTCGGCAAGGCCTTCGCCGGCACCGTCCTCGACGAAACGAAGCTTGCCCGCGAGGCAATCGACCGCGGCGTTCCGATCTCCACCCTCAAGAAGAACGCGACGCTGGTGAAGGACCTCCACGCGATCATGAACAAGTACACCCGATAGGCAGGCGAGCATGGCAT
>JADCDC010000102.1 GCA_020252385.1 Aestuariivirga sp. | reverse complement strand
TGCACCAGGCAAGGCCCGAAGCCCGCGCCGTGGTGCTCACAGGCTATGGCAACATTGCCACCGCGGTCACCGCGGTGAAGCTCGGCGCCATCGATTATCTGGCCAAGCCTGCCGATGCCGATGCCGTCTACGGCGCACTCGTCGGCGACACCGACAGCCGCGCCGCCCTGCCGGACAACCCGATGTCCGCCGATCGTGTGCGCTGGGAGCATATCCAGCGCGTCTACGAGCTTTGCAGCCGCAATGTCTCGGAAACTGCCCGGCGCCTCAACATGCACCGCCGCACCCTGCAGCGCATCCTGGCCAAGCGGGCGCCCAAGTAAGCTAGAACCCGTCCGTCGGCGGATCATAGAGGCCGTGCAGGCGCAGCGCCGCCACGCGTGCGAAGGCCAGTGTCAGTGCCTTTCTTCGCGAGGCGTGGAGTGCTGCCGCCTCCACCTGGCGCAGGATGTCGGCACCCCAGCTGTCCGCCACCATGAGGCCGGCATCGACCGGTATCATGTCCGGGTCCATGGAGGATGGGATGGCGAAGAACAACCGGTCGCAATAGCAGCGATACTCGGGCCACTTGGCGTCAGCGCGGAAATCTTCCGGCGAGGACTTGATCTCGACGATCCAGATCTCGCCCGACCCGTCGATCCCCATGAGGTCGGCGCGGCGGCCGGTGGCAAGCGTGAATTCGGGCAGCACGGCGAAGCCTGACGCCCGCATCAGCCGCGAGACACCGCGCTGGATCATCAGGGCCGTTTCCGACTGCCGGCCATCGGTCTTCAGGTTCAGGCGCACGCTTGCCTCTTGTTCCAACTGCCGCCATCGACCTAATCTCTGCGCCAGACAGGCCTCGCCGGTCAACCGGGGGAATGCAACGCCATGACGAATGCCCTGCTGGCTCTCAGCCGGTTGATCGATGCCGTCACCGGCTTCGTCGGCCGCAACGTGCGCTGGGCGATCCTCGCGGCAGTCGTCGTCTCGGCGGCCAACGCCATCTCCCGCAAGGCCTTCGACCTCAGCTCCAACGCCTGGCTCGAATTGCAGTGGCTGCTGTTCGGCGCGGCCTTCATGCTTGCCGCCGCCTACACGCTGGAGCGCAACGCCCATGTGCGGATCGACGTGATCTCGGGCCGCCTCTCGAAGCGCACGCGCGACGTGATCGAGCTCCTGGGCCATCTGCTGATCCTCGCCCCCTTCACCTTCATCCTTCTGTGGCTGTCCTGGCCTTACTTTCTGGAAAGTTATCTCGAGGGCGAAAGATCGAGTAACGCCGGCGGCCTTCCGGTCTGGCCCGCCAAGCTCCTCATCTTCGCGGGCTTCCTGCTGCTCGCCCTGCAATGGCTCTCGGAAGTCATCAAGCGGAGCGCGGTGCTGATGGGGCGCATCCCCGATCCTGCCGACCGGCCGGTCCACGGCCATGCGCCGTCCGATACCACGCCGGGGGGAGCCCACCCCGAATGATCGACCTGATCGCTCACAACCTGGCGCCGATCATGTTCCTGGCGCTGATCGGCTTCCTGCTCCTCGGCTATCCGGTGGCCTTCGCGCTCGCCGCCAACGGCCTCCTGTTCTTCTTCATCGCGGTCGAGCTTTCGCCCTATTCGAACGAGATCTCGCTGTCCTGGCCGCTGCTCCAGACGCTTCCGGGCCGCGTCCTCGACGTGATGCGGAACGAAACGCTGCTCGCCATCCCCTTCTTCACCTTCATGGGAATCATCCTCGAGAAGTCGGGCATGGCGGAGGACCTGCTCGACACCGTGGGCCAGCTCTTCGGTCCCGTGAGGGGCGGGCTCGCCTTCGCCGTCATCCTGGTGGGCGCACTGCTTGCGGCCACCACGGGCGTGGTCGCGGCCTCCGTCATCGCGATGGGGCTGATCTCGCTTCCCATCATGCTGCGCTATGGCTATTCGCGGCCGGTCGCCACCGGTGTCATCGCCGCCTCGGGCACGCTGGCGCAGATCATCCCGCCCTCGCTCGTCCTCATCGTGCTGGCCGATCAGCTGGGCCGCTCGGTCGGCGATTTCTATGCCGGCGCGCTGATCCCGGGCCTGATGCTCACCGGCCTCTACGGCCTCTACATCGCCGCGCTTGCGGTGTTCCGCCCCGAGCTGGTGCCGGCACTGCCGCTTCAGGCGCGCACCCTCAAGGGAAGTCCGGCGCCGCTCGCCGTTCTCCTTCTGCTGGCGGCCGGTGCCGGATGGCTGGCCTATTGGTTCTTGTCAGGCGTCCTCAAGGAGGGTGCCGGCATCTGGGCTGCCGCGCTGGCAGCCGCCCTCAGCTATGCCCTGGCCCAGGCGGACCGGGGCCTTGGCCTCAACCTGCTGTCCGATCTCGCACGCCGCGTGGTGCTGGTGCTGGTGCCGCCGCTGGCGCTCATCTTCCTGGTGCTCGGCACTATCTTCCTCGGCATCGCCACGCCCACGGAAGGCGGCGCCATGGGTGCCACGGGCGCCATGGCGCTCGCCGCCGCGCGCCGCCGTCTTGACGTGCGGCTGCTCAGCGATGCGCTGCAGGCCACAACCCTGCTCTCCTGCTTCGTGATCTTCATCCTCATCGGCAGCCGCATCTTCTCGCTCACCTTCTACGGCATCAACGGCCACGTCTGGGTGGAGGAACTCTTCCTCGGCGTTCCGGGCGGTGTGTTGGGCTTCCTGCTGGCGGTCAACCTGCTGGTCTTCATCCTCGGCTGCTTCCTCGACTTCTTCGAGATCGCCTTCATCGTCGTGCCGCTGCTCGCACCGGTCGCCTCAGCACTCGGCATCGACCTCGTGTGGTTCGGCATCATCCTGGCCATGAACCTGCAGACCAGCTTCCTGACGCCGCCCTTCGGCTTCGCGCTGTTCTACATGCGCTCCGTGGCGCCAGCGCAGCCCTATGCCGACAAGGTGACGGGCCGCACCATCGCCGGTGTCAGCACGGCCCAGATCTACCGCGGGGCGGCCTCCTTCATCGTGCTCCAGCTGGTGATGATCGCCGTCGTCACCATGTTCCCCGGCCTCGTCATCAGCGAGCGGCCGCCGCCCGTCGATCCCGCCACCATCGAGATCATCATTCCGGAGCAGGCGCCAGGCGGCGAAAGCCTCGATGGCGTTCCGCCGCCTCCCTCATTCGATTAGGGCGCGTTCCGGCCAGGTGGACTCACCTGGTCGAAAAGAACTCGCTCCAGATCAATAGTTTGAGCATGATCTTGTCGCAAAAGTGGTTTCCACTTTTGCGGATTATGCTCTAACGGCTGTCAGAGCTGCTTCTTGCGCTGCTGCGCCATCATGAAGTTGTCGTAGGTCGCCTCCGAGACCTGCTGCCAGAGGAAGCCATCGGCGCGGAAGGCCATGAGCGAGTCATGCATGGTCTTGAACACGGCGTTCGTCGCCGCGATCTCGGCATAGCTTTCCCTTGCGGCCTCGAAGCAGGCCGCCAGCACCTCCGGAGGGAAGGGCCTCAGCACGGCGCCGGCCGCCACCAGCCGCTTCAGCGCCGGCGGGTTCTTGGCGTCGTAATTAGCCATCATGCTGAGGTTGGCCGCCTCGCAGCCCGCCATCACGATCGCCTGGTAGGTCTTCGGCAGGCTGTTCCACTTCTCGAGGTTGATCATGTGGTGCAGCATGGCGCCGCCCTCCCACCAGCCGGGGTAGTAGTAGTACTTCGCCACC
>JADCDC010000101.1 GCA_020252385.1 Aestuariivirga sp. | reverse complement strand
TTCGCCACGCGATCGTTCATCTGCCGAATTCCCCTGTCATGCCGCGCGCTGTGAGCCGATGGTCATCAGCGTCATGAGTTTTTCCTGCGTCGCGTCCTGCCGCATCATCTCGCCCGTCACACGGCCCTCGCGCATCGTGACGATGCGGTCGGCGAGCGCCAGGACTTCGGGCAGTTCGGAGGAGATCACGATGATGGCGATCCCCGAACGTGCCATCTCGAACAGGAGATTGTGCACCTCGACCTTGGCGCCGACGTCGATGCCGCGTGTGGGCTCGTCGACGATGAGCACGCGGGGGCGCAACGCCAGCCAGCGCGCCAGCACCACCTTCTGCTGGTTGCCGCCCGAGAGATTGCCGACCACCTGGTCCGGCGATGCCATGCGAATGTTGAGAAGGCGGCGGTACTCCTCGACCAGCTTCTCTTCCTTGGAATTGCTGATGAACACGCCGAGACTGCTGATCCGGTGATGCGCCGTGATCGACAGGTTGGTGCGGATGGCGAGGCCAAGGAACAGTGCCTGCTGCTTGCGGTCCTCCGGCACGAGGCCGATGCCTTCGGCGATGGCATCGCGCGGGCTCGCAACCGCGATCTCCCGGCCCTCGATCAGGACCGAGCCCGAGTCGTAGAGGTCGGCGCCGAACAGCGCGCGCGCCGTCTCGGTGCGCCCGGCGCCGACGAGGCCCGCGAGACCCAGGATCTCGCCCTTGTTGACCTTGAAGGACACGTCGTGAAGTTCGATGGCGCTGGCGTCCGTACTCTTGCGGCGGCGGGTGATGTTGCGGAGCTCGATCGCCGTCTCGCCGGTGTCGAAGGAGGTCTCCCGCGCCGCGAGGAGGCCCAGTTCACGCCCAACCATCAGGCGGATGATGCCGTCCATCGTCGTGTCAGCCACACGGCCGCGGCCGACGTGACGGCCGTCGCGCAGCACGGTGTAGCTGTCGCAGATCTCGAACACCTCCTCGAGGCGGTGGGTGACGAAGATGGTCGAGATGCCCTCGCGCTTCAGGCCGCGGATGATGGAGAAGAGGTTCTCGACCTCCGCGCGGCTCAGCGCGCTGGTCGGCTCGTCCATCACGATGAGGCGCGACTTCATGGACAGCGCGCGGGCGATCTCCACCATCTGCTGCTCGGCGACGGAGAGGTCGCGCACCAGCGCGCGCGGGCTGCGCTCCAGCCCGATGCGGCGGCAGAGTGCGGCCGTCTGCTCCTCGAGCTGGCGGTAGCTGATGAAGAAGCGGGAGCCGGGTTCGCGCCCGATGAACACATTCTCGGCCACCGTCATGTCCGGGGCGAGGGTGAATTCCTGGTAGATGGTGACGATGCCGGCCTGCTGCGCCTCCTGCGGGGAGGCGAAGCTTATGGGCTTGCCTTCGAATTCGATGCTCCCGGCATCTGGCGGCTGCGCGCCGGACAGGATCTTGAGCAGGGTCGACTTGCCCGCACCGTTCTCGCCCAGGAAGGCGTGGATTTCCGCCTCGCCCACCTCGAAGTCAACCGAGTCGAGTGCGCGCACGCCCGGGAAGGACTTGGAAATCCCCCGCATGCGCAGAAGCGGTGAGGCTGGTGACGGCCCTGCCATGAGATGATGCTCCGGCCGGGAGCAAAGCCCGGCCGGAGCGATCCTCGATGCCGTTACTTCACTTCGCCGAGGCGTTCGGCGATGTTCAGGTTGTCCTTGGTGACGGCAACCGGCGTGAGGAGCAGCACCTTGTCGGCCGGCTTCGTGCCGTCCTTGATGAAGGCCACGAGCGTCTGCACACCAAGCGCGCTCTGCTGGCCGGGGAACTGCTCGATCGTCGCGGTGAGGCCACCGTCGCGCACCTGGGCGAGAGCCTCCGGCAGCGCGTCGAAGCCGATGATGGCGATGCCCGAAAGGCCACGCGCCTTCACCGCCTCCATGGCGCCGAGCGCCATGTCGTCGTTCGCCGCGACAATCACCTTCGGCGGCTCGGCGAGCCCTGAGAGTGCGGCTTCGGTGACCGAGAGGCCCTTGTCACGGGCGAAGCCCGCCGTCTGCTCGAACACGATCTTGTACTTGTCGGCGACGGGATCGATGACGTTGTGCAGGCCCTTGTTGCGGTCGATGGCGGGCGAGGCGCCCGACTGGCCCTGGAGGTTGATGATGGTGGCGCCATCGGGGAACAGGGTCTTGATCAGTTCGCCCTGGGCTTCGCCGCCCTTGACGTTGTCTGCACCCACATGGGCGAGGATGCCCTCGACCTGCGCCACGCGGCGGTCGACGGTGACGACAGGAATGCCGGCCTCGACGGCCTGCTGGAGCGCAGGCGCCATGGCGTCCACCTCGTTCGGGCTGATGACGATGCCCTTCACACCCTGCGTGATGGCGGCCTCGATGTCCGCCGTCTGCTTGGGCGAGGACACCTGGCCGTCGGACTCGACGGCTTCATATCCCTGCTTCTCGATCTCCGCCTTGAAGGCGTTCATCATGTGGACGAAGAAGGGGAAGCTCAGGCCCGGCACCGAGGCCAGGATCTTGTCTGCGGCAAAGGCCACGCTCGACATCAGCGGCAGCGTCAGCGAGCCGAGGACGACGGATCTTCTCGACAGTTTCATGCGGTATCCTCCCATGTTTCGAGATCTTTGCCGCGCTCGCCTTGGATCGGGCCCGGCCGAGGCTCTCTCTCGAAGTCGGAGAGCTTCTGGCGATGGTTGTAGAGCGCTATGCCGCCGCTGTGAAGTCCCTGCCCATGCAGCTAGCGCGGCACGGGCGCGATGATCCGGTAGAGCGGCCCCAGGAACACACCCATGATGGCCGCAGGCACGAAGCCGTCCTGGTAGGACTTGGGGCCCGGCATGATGCCGAAACGCCACCAGACGGCGGCATCCACGGCGAGGAAGGCAAGTCCCCCGACGATCACGTAGTAGGCGTGGCCGCGGATACGGAGCAACTGCCCCGCGAGGAAGAGGACAGCGACCGCGGTCGTGGCGGCGGCATAGGCGAGGAGCACGTCCCGCGCGCCCTCCGGGGCATAAGCAAACCAAACCGTATGCAACCAGCCGAAACCCGTGGCCACGGCGAGAACCGCGAGAAGTGCCGCCGCCAGCATCAACGCCCGCATCATCTTCATCCCGCGACTTCACACATCATGGCAGAACGCTATCCGCGCCCGCACAGGCGCCGCAAGGGCCGCGGGACGGCCTGAAACGCAACTTTTCGGTTGCGGTCGCCACCGTGGCGGATGATCATGCCGGCCAAGAGCCTGGAACCAACCAAGGCGACACACAGCAAACGGGAGTGACACGCATGTTCAGACGCAGTTTCATCGCCGCCCTTCTGGCGGTTTCCGTAACCGCCGGCACCACCCTCACCGCGGGACAAGCCCTGGCCATGAACGATCTCCGCATCATCGCGCCCGCCAAGCCCGGCGGCGGCTGGGACCAGACGGCCCGGAGCCTCGCGGAGGTCATCACCGCGGCCGGCGCCACGGGCGTGACGGTCGAGAACGTGCCGGGGGCCGGCGGAACGGTTGGCCTCGCGCAGCTGATCGACCAGGAGAAGGGCAAGCCCAATGTGCTGATGGTGAACGGCCTCGTCATGCTGGGCGCCATCCTCACCAACCAGTCGCCCGTCAATCTCTCGATGACGACCCCCATCGCGCGCCTGACCGGCGAGTATGAGGTGATCGTCGTTCCCGCCGCCTCGGAGATCAAGACGCTCGCCGACCTGACGGCGAAGCTCAAGGCCGACACCGGCTCCGTGGCGATCGGCGGCGGCTCGGCCGGCGGCACCGACCACATCCTGGCGGGGCTCGTCGCCAAGGCGGCGGGCGGCGATGTCACCAAGCTCAACTACGTGCCGTTCTCGGGCGGCGGCGAGGCGCTGGCGGCCATTCTCGGCGGGCACGTCGTCGCCGGCATCAGCGGCCTCAGCGAATGGTCCGGCCAGATCGCCTCGGGCGAGCTGCGCGTTCTCGGCATCTCCGCGCCAGAACGCCAGGCGGGCATCGACATTCCGACGCTGAAGGAACAGGGCGTCGACGTGGTGCTGGCCAACTGGCGCGCCATCGTCGCACCTCCGGGCCTCGACGAGGGCCAGAAGAAGGCGCTGCTCGACACCGTCGATGCGGCGGTCAAGAGCGATGCCTGGAAAAAGGTGCTGGCGGACAAGAAGTGGACCGACCTCTATCTGCCGGGTGCCGAGTTCGAGACGCTGCTGGCCCAGGAAACCGCCCTCACCACCGAGGTGCTGAAGAGCGTCGGTCTCGTCCAGTAGACCCCAGGCGTTCACGACCGTGGACAATCCCAAGCGCCTGTCCGTGGCCGGTCTTCTGATCGGCCTCGGACTGATCGCGGTCGCCGCCGTCATCGCCTCGGATGCGGCGGGCATGCGGGTGCCGCCCATCCATGCGAAGGTCGGCCCACGGGTTTTCCCATTCCTGGTGTCCTGCGGGCTCGCCCTGTCGGGCGCCGTCATCGCCTGGCAGGCCTGGCGCCGGTCCTTCACGGTCGAGGACCAGCAGACCGACTGGGCGGCGGTGGCGATCATCGCGGCGGGCCTCGTCCTGCACATGAACCTCCTGAAGCCAGCCGGTTTCGTGCCGGCGGCGATCATCCTGTTCCTGAGTGTGGCCTTCGCCTTCGGCAGCCGGCGCTATCTGCGTGACCTCGGCGTGGCGGTGGCGCTCGCTCTCCTGGCCTATCTCGCCTTCACGCGGCTGCTCGGCTTGCAGCTGCCGCCGGGCGTGCTGCAGGGGATCCTGTGATGGAGTCGATCGCCGCGCTGATGGAAGGATTTGCGACGGCCCTCACGCCCATCAACCTGATGTGGTCGCTGGTCGGCGTGACGCTCGGCACGCTGGTCGGAATCCTGCCGGGGATCGGGCCCGCGCTCACCATCGCGCTCCTGCTGCCGGTGACCCGCAACCTCGATCCGACCGGCGCCTTC
>JADCDC010000100.1 GCA_020252385.1 Aestuariivirga sp. | reverse complement strand
GACGTGCAGCTGACGCTGGCACAGCAAACGCCGCTTGCGGGCGCGGTGATCGTGTCGACCCCGCAGGATCTGGCCCTGATCGACGCGCGCAAGGGCCTCAACATGTTCCGCAAGGTCAATGTTCCGGTGATCGGCATCGTCGAGAACATGAGCTATTTCGTGTGCAACAAATGCGGCGAGCGGCATGAAATCTTCGGCCATGGCGGCGCGAAGGAGGAGGCCTCACGCATCGGGGTGCCGTTCCTGGGCGAGATTCCGCTCGACAAGGAGGTCCGCTTGCGCTCGGATTCCGGCGAACCGGTGGTGGCAACCCAGCCAGACAGTCTTCATGCCGCGATCTTCCGGGACGTGGCGAGACAGGTTTGGGCGGCCCTCCAGACCGGGGGACTGGCCCGGCCCGCGCCGCGGATCGTCGTGGAGTAAGTGCTTGCCCGGAGTGCGGGTAGAAGGAATCTTAACCATGTCCGCGCTGATTAACGGGGTGGAACAACGGCAGGCGAATCGCTTCGCCCGCGGGAGGTTATGATGTCGAAACTGATGTGGATCGCAGGCATCCTGCTGGTCGCGACGGGTGCTGCGCTGGCGCTCATGGGGCTGGTCTCGGCCGCCTCGGTCGCAGGCTTCGGGATCAGCCTTGAGATGGCCGTCATCCTGCTTGTCGGCGGCATCCTCAGCATGGGGCTTGGCAGCGTGATCAGCCTGCTCGACCAGCAGCGCGCCCTTCTGGCCGAGCGCGTGGGCCTTCCGGCCTCGGTTCCGTCCGCCGCCATTCCGGAATTCGGGCGCAAGGCCGGCGAGGCGGCGGTCGCCGGAGCGGCGGCAACCGCAGCCGGGGCCCTCGGCGCTCGCGAGGGCGACGAACTGTCCGAACCGACCCGCGACACCATCAAGGCCCTCGAACAGGCCCGCCAGAAGATCGAGCAGGCCTTCGAGCCCAAACCCGACAAGACGGCGTTGGCCGATGAGGACCTGCCCGAACCGCGCGGCAGCCGGGCCACGGCGGAAGCAGAGCCGGAGGCAGAGGACGTCCTCGAGGACGAAGCGGCCCCGGCGCAGCTCTATGTGGTGGAGGAGCGCTTCATCCGCCTGCGCCCGGCGCGCATCCTCTCCGACGGCACGGTCGAGGCGGAAACCGGCGAAGGCTGGATGCGCTTCGAGAACCTCGAGCATCTGGACGAGTATCTCGACGCGATGGAATCCGCCAAGAGCTGAGCGTGGCTCGAGGCCTGCTCACGCATTGGCGCGCGGCATGAGCTCGTAAGGGTGTTTCCAGCCGGGCAGGGCGCGGATGCGGTCCAGCCACTTCATGACATGCACATGCGGCTCGAGCGGCACCGTCAGTTCCTCCCCGTAGAACAGGTAGCCGACCATCGACAGGTCCGCGATGGTGGCGCGCTTGCCGAGCACGAAATGGCGCTCCGCCAGATGCGCATCGACGATCTTCAGTGCGTTGGTGCTGCGGCTGCGCAGGAATTCGGTGACGGGCGTTTCCCCGGTCTTGGCGAACTGGATGAGGAAGCGCAGCGATGCAAGATTGGCCGTGAGCTTGTGGTTGTCGAACAGGATCCATCGCCAGATCTCGCGCCGCTCGTCGTCGCTCTTTGCGCCGAACTTGCTCGTGACTTCCGCGAGGTAGTCGAGGATCACGCCGGACTGGGTGAGCCTCCGTCCGCCATGCTCGAGCACCGGCGCCTCGCCCATCTCGTTGATGCTCGCGCGGTATTCCGGCGTTCGCGTCTCGCCCTTGAAGAAATCGACGAACACCGGCTCCCAGGAGAGCCGGCAGAGTTCCAGCATCAGCGCCGCCTTGTAGGCGTTTCCCGACTCGCCGAAGCAGTAGAGCCTGTAGTCCGCCATGGTTTCCCTCCCGGCCATTCAGACGCTGTCCATCATCTCACATCGAGAACGCTTGTACGGGCCTTGCGGACGACCTCCGTGGCGGTCGAGCCGCGGATCAGCCGCTGCAGACGGGTGCGCCCCTCGTCTGTCACGACGATGACCTTGTAGAGGGAACCGCGCTCGACGATCTCCTCGGCGGGCCTGCCGACGGCGACCTTGGTGTCGGCGACCTGGATCTTCATCGCCTTGAGCAGGGCCTTGGCATTGGCCACGGCCTCTTCGGCGGCGGGCTTTCCGGCCTCGCTGTCAGCGACCGAGAACAGCGTGATGGGTTCGCCCGTGACGTCGGCCAGAACCGCGGCCCGGCGCACCGCCTGCATGGAGCGCGAGGAGCCATCGGTGCAGATGAAGAAGCCCCGCCGCTCGAGGCTGTTGCGCGCCACCAGCACGGAGCAGGGCGCCATGGTCGTCACCGTCTGGACGACGCCGGAGCCGAAGAAGGCCATGAACTCGCCCCGCCAGCGTGAGGGTTCGCCCGTGATGATCAGGTTGTAGGGGCCAAGTTCATACTGGTCGAGGATGCCGTTGGCGACATCGGGGGCGGTCTTGAGTTTCAGCACCACCGCGCGCCCCTCGGGACTTCTGAACTCCAGCTTGTTGTCGCCCACGGGATCGCCCCAGGCCTCGCTGCGCTGTGCCTCCTTGGGCCAGCCCGAGACGTCGATACCCTCCTCCTTGAGGATGTCGATCGCCTGCTTGAGATGGGTGACGCCGGGCAGTTCGAAGCCCGCCTCGAGCATGTTCTCCCGCGCCAGCCTGACCTGCAGGCCGCCGGACTGGAGGCCTGAATCGATAGGCCGCACGAACAGCACGATCAGGTCGCAATTGTCCTGCACCGAGAAGCGCGCCGCAAAGCGCACGGTGACGAGGGATTGTTCCGAACCATCGATGCAGGCCAGGATGCGGAAGCGGTTCCGGCGCTGCGCACGCAGGTTCTGCAGCGTCTTCTGGACGGCGGCTTCCTGCCGGTCCGACAATATGGAGCGCCTCAAGGCCATGGCGGGAGAGTTTAGGGAGTGAGGAAGGGCCAGTACAGCACCGAAATCGCCAGCAGCACCACATAGGACAGCGCCATCATGCGGATGCCGATCTTGAAGAAGTCGGTGCCCTTCAGGAAGCCTGACGCATAGATAATGGTGAATGCAGGCTGGGCGGCGGGCGTCAGATAGCCGAAGGCCGACGAGATGGCCGTGACGAAGCCGGCGCTGATCGGATCCTGCCCGGCGGCAACCGCGGTCTTGAGCACGATGGGTGCCAGAACCGCCACGGCGGCACCCGCCGTCATGGTGTTGGAGACGCCGATGGTGAGCAGCGAGATCACCGCGTTGAACCCGAAGGTGTTGCTGGCGCCCACCTGCTGCATGGCGGTGAAGACGCTGCTGGCCACCCATTC
>JADCDC010000010.1 GCA_020252385.1 Aestuariivirga sp. | reverse complement strand
CCCTCTCCCCCGGTTCCGGGGGAGAGGAATGTTTCTACGTTCTCGCCTTCAGCTTCAAAATCTCCCGTCCCTCGTCCGGCGAGGCGACCTTGGTCCCCAGAAGCTCGATGATCTTCACCGCCTTCTCGACCAGCGTGCCGTTCGACGCATGGACCCCGCGCTCGAGCCACAGATTGTCCTCGAGGCCGACGCGCACGTGGCCTCCCAGCAGCACGGCCTGCGCCACGGCGGGGAATTCGTTCCGCCCGATGCCGAAGGCCGCCCAGATGGCGTCCGGCGGCAGCTGCGCCTTCTGGTATGCCATGGTCTCGGTGTCATAGGGCGCACCCCACGGGATGCCGAGGCAGAGCTGGAACAGCGGCGGTCCGTCGATGAGCCCCTCCGCGCAGAGCTGCTTGGCGAACCACAGGTTCCCGGAATCGAAGATCTCCATCTCGGGCTTGACCCCGTAGGACTTGATGAGCTTCGCCTGCTCGCGCAGCTGTGCCGGCGTCTGCACCACGATCGAATTGCCGTCGCCGAAGTTGAGCGTGCCGCAGTCGAGCGTGCAGATCTCGGGCCGCAGCTCCTTCACATGGACGAGCCGCTCCTCGGGCCCCACGCAATCCGTGCCCGGTCCGAAGTCGAGGGGCTTCGCACCCGAGCCCACCTCCACGTCGCCGCCCATCCCGGCGGTGAGGTTGATGATGACCTCCTTGTTGCGCGCGCGGATGCGCTCCATCACCTCGGCATAGTATTCGACCTTGCGGGAGCCCTTGCCGGTCGATGGCTCGCGCACATGGCAGTGCACGATGGTGGCGCCCGCACTCGCCGCCTCGAGCGCCGAATTGGCGATCTGCTCCGGGGTCACGGGAATGGCCGGGTGCTTGCCGACGGTGTCGCCGGCGCCTGTCACCGCGCAGGTGATGATGACTTTGGGCTGCATGGAACTCCTCCTGGTCTGGCGCCGAGACTAGCCCTCCCGCCCGCACCGCATTTGACTTTTTCCGCCGGATGTTTTTCTTTTTCCGCCATGGCCCGTTACGACGTCGTGTTCCTGCTGGTGCCGCGCTTCTCGATGATCGCGCTTTATGGCGCACTCGAGCCCCTGCGCGTCGCCAACCGTTTCGCGGGCGAGGGCACCTTCGCCTGGCGCTTCGTCTCGGCCGATGGCCAGCCGGTGGCGGCCTCGAACGGCATTCCGGTCTCGGTCTCGGGCGGCCTCTCCGAGATCGGCAAGCCGGACATGGCGGTGATCTCGGCCAGCTACGAGCCGGAGAAGGGCATCACCCGGCCCATGCTGTCGGCGGTGAAGATGCTCGCGCGCAAGCGTGTCCTGCTGGCTGCGATCGATACCGGGCCTTTCATCCTCGCCAGGGCGGGGCTTCTCGATGACCACCGCGCCACCTGCCACTGGGAAAGCCTGCCCGGCTTCCGCGAGAGCTATCCCCGGGTTCAGACGGAGCAGGCGCTTTACGTCACCGATCGGGACCGCATGACCTCGGCCGGCGGTGCTGCCGCCATCGACATGATGCTGGACTGGATCGGGCGCCTGCTGGGCCGCCCGCTTGCGGTGCTGGTGGCCGATCAGCTCGTCCATTACCGCTCCTCGGAACAGGCCAGGCTTCCGGCGGCGGCCCGCTATGGCACGACGGATGCGCGGCTCATCCGCATCATCACCGCCATGGAGGAGCAGGGCGAGGATCCGCTCGATGCGGAGGCACTCGCCGCGGTCGCCGGCATCTCGGTGCGCCACATGGAGCGGCTCTTCGCGGAGAAGCTCCGTGAGCGCCCCATGGGCTTCTACCTGAAGCTCAGGCTCGAGAAGGCCGAGCGCCTCATCACCTATTCCACCATGAGCATGCGGGAGATCGCCTTGGCCTGCGGCTTCTCCTCGCTCCCGCTGTTCTCGCGCAGCTTCCGCGCCCGCTATGGCCGGCCGCCCTCCGCACTCCGGGCCTAGCCACCGGCCTGCCACTGGCGGATGGCGTCCACCGGCCAGATCAGCATGATGATGTTGAGCGTCAGGTTGTCCCGGATCATGAGCCCCACGAAGAGTTCGAGCCCCACCGCGATCGCGACGGTGGCCCACACCGGCAGCCGGCTCGCCAGCAGGAAGCCCACCACCATCATGATGACGTCGGACACCGAGTTGAGGACGCTGTCGCCGTAGTAGTCGAGCGAGATCGTCGCCTCGCGGTAGCGGTTGATGATGAAGGGCGTGTTCTCGAAGATCTCCCAGGCCGCCTCGACGAGGGTTGCCACCGCAAGCCGCGTCCCCAGGCTCCAGCGCCGCGCCACCAGCCACAGGGCCCCATAGAAGATGAAGCCGTGGATGATGTGCGACGGGCTGTACCAGTCCGACAGGTGCTGGGAGTTGCCGGAACTCTGGACCACGCCCTCCCACAGCTTCACATAACCGCATGCGCAGATGGGCACCCGCCCCATCAGCCAGAGCGTCAGGGCCATCGCCGCAATGATGGCGAGAACGGCCAGAAAGGCTGTGCGGGACATCGCCGGCGGTGCGGTTGCCATGGGGCGATGTAACACCATTCCCGGCATCCCCCCAAGCCGTCACCCCGGTAAGAGCCGGGGCCCAGCTTCGGG
>JADCDC010000001.1 GCA_020252385.1 Aestuariivirga sp. | reverse complement strand
TGCTCGGAGGCGATCGATTCGGGGTGGAACTGCACACCATGCACGTTCCGGCTCTTGTGCTGCAGGCCCATGATAAGGCCATCGGCCTCTGCCGTCACCTCGAAGCAGTCAGGGAGACTCTCGCGCTCGACGATGAGCGAGTGATAGCGGGTCGCGGTGAAGTCCTGCGGCAGGCCCTTGAACACGCCCTGGCCGGTGTGGCGGATCTGGCTCGTCTTGCCATGCATCTGCGAGGGCGCGCGAACGACCTTCCCGCCAAAGCACTGGCCCATGGACTGGAGGCCCAGGCACACGCCGAAGACGGGAATGGTCTCGGAAGCCTTCTCGATCAGTTCGAGGCAGATTCCCGCTTCATTCGGCGTCGCGGGCCCGGGCGAGATCACGATCGCCTCGGGCCTCGCCGAGATCACCTGTCCCACGCTCACCTTGTCGTTCCGGTGCACCACCGTCTCCGCCCCGATGTCGCCGAGGAAGTGATAGAGGTTGTAGGTGAAGCTGTCGTAGTTATCGATGAGGATGATCATTGCGCCCTCCCGGCGCGGCCGGCGAAGCGGACTGCTTCTTCCGCCGCGCGGAACAGCGCCTTGGCCTTGTTCACGCATTCCTGGTGCTCGCTCTCGGGGATCGAGTCGGCGACGACGCCGGCACCGGCCTGCACATACATCTTCCCGTCCTTGACGATCGCGGTCCTCAGCACGATGCAGGTGTCCATTTCTCCGTCGGCGGAGAAATAGCCAACGCACCCGGCATAGACGCCGCGCTTGTTCCTCTCGAGCTCGTCGATGATCTCCATCGCCCGCACCTTGGGCGCACCCGACACGGTGCCGGCGGGAAAGCCCGCGACCAGCGCATCGATGGTGTCGTATTTCTTGGACAGCCTGCCCTCGACGTTCGAGACGATGTGCATCACCTGGCTGTAGAACTCGAGGATGAACTGGTCCGTCACCTTGATCGTGCCGATATCGGCCACGCGGCCCACGTCGTTCCGCCCGAGGTCGAGCAGCATCAGGTGCTCGGCGCGCTCCTTGGGATCCGCCAGAAGCTCCTCGGCCAGTGCCCGGTCCTCGGCGGGGGTGGCACCCCTGCGGCGTGTGCCGGCGATCGGGCGGATCGACACCTTGCCGTCGCGCACGCGCACCAGGATCTCTGGGCTGGAGCCGATCACCGAGAAGGAATCGAAGTCGAGGTAATAGAGGAAGGGCGAGGGATTGACGCGCCTCAGCGAGCGGTAGAGCGCGAAGGGCGGCAGCGTGAACTCGGTCTCGAAGCGCTGCGACAGCACGACCTGGAAGATGTCGCCCGCCGCGATCAGCTCCTTCGCCTTCAGCACCATCTCCTTGTATTCCTCAGGTGACGTGTTGGAGCGGGGCGTGCCGATGGGCGAGGCATCGGTGTCCTTCAGCGCCCGGTGGTCCAGTGGCCGGTCCAGCGCATCGACGATCTCGCTGATCCGTTCCTGCGCGCGCACATAGGCGGCGCGCGCCGTCACGGCCTTGTCGGGATAGACCGGCGAGGTGACCGTCACTTCGTCCCGCACGCTGTCGAAGATCGCCATGATGGTGGGACGGATCAGCATGGCGTCGGGCAGGCCCAGCGTATCGGGGTTGGGCTCGGGAAGGTCCTCCATCAGGCGGACCATGTCATAGCCCATGTAGCCGAAGACGCCGGCCGCCATGGGGGGCGCGTCCTCGGGCAGCTTGATGCGGCTTTCCGCCAGAAGTGCGCGAAGCGACTGGAGGGGGGCGAGCCCGGTCTCCTCGAAGGGGCCCTGCGGGGAAACGCCTGCCTTGCGGTTGACCGACGCCTTGCCGTTCTCGACCTTCCAGATCAGGTCCGGGTTCAGCCCGATGATCGAGTAGCGCCCGCGCACCGCACCGCCTTCAACCGATTCCAGCAGGAAGGAGTAGCGCGCGTTGCGTGCGAGCTTCAGCTTGGCCGAAACCGGCGTCTCGAGGTCGGCGACGAGCCTGGTCGACAGGATCTGCGGCTGGCCCAGCTCATAGGCGCGGGCGAAGCTGTCGTAGTCGGGTTGGATGATCATCGTGGGGTTCCGGCGAAAACATCATGGGATGGCGTCAGTTGGTCTGTTGTCCCGAGATGTTTCGCCAGAGGGTTTCGTTGAGGGTGACACCCGCGTCCTGCTCGAGCGAGGCGAGATAGGCGGTGAGCATGTTGTCGGCGAGCTGGCCCTTCAGCCCCTCGCTGATCGACTTCGCCTCCGCCGAGGTGGGGTCGAAGGCCGGCAGCATCACGGGCTGCGACTGCATCACGCGCGCACTGCGGCCATCGGGCTCGATCGCATAGGCAAAGCCCGTGTCGGGCACGGCGAAGAGGGCGGCTACGGCAGCCGGCCCGAAGCGGTCCTCGCTCTCGCCCCGGCGCAGGCCCTGGATCGACTGGACCGTGGTCCCCGTCTCGGTGGCGAGATCCTCGAGCTTGGTTCCGGTCCGGGCGCGGTCGACCAGCGCCTTCGCCTTCTCCTCTGCGAGGGCGCGGAGCTTGCCCGCGGTGACGGCGGCCTTGACCTGGTCCTTCACCTCATCGAGCGGCCTCAGCGCGGAGGGGATGACCTCGCGCACCTCATACCAGACATAGCCGTTGTCGAGCGCGATCGCGTCATTCTCGACACCCACGTCGCTGCCGAAGGCGGCGGGCACCAGTTCCGCCGCATGTGGCACGGCCACGGGCTTGCCGTCCTTGCCGCCGCCGCGCTGGTCGAGCGGGGGCACGAGCTGGAACGGGATGCCGGCCTTGGCGGCGATGTCCTCGAAACTCGTCTGCGCGGCGCGCGCGTCCTCGACCGCGTCGTAGACCGCCTGGATTTCCTCGCCCGCGCGCTCGAGCTTCAGGCGCTCGCTCAGCTGCGGCTTCACCTCATCGAGGCTCGACTGCTTCTCGGGCGTGATGGAGGTGGCCTTGAGCAGCACGGTCGAGAGCGTGCCCTTGATGGGCTCGCTCACCTGGTTCTGGGCCAGCGCGAAGGCGGCGTCCGCGATGGCGGGGTCGATGAAGTCGGTCTTCGCCTTGTCGGCGAAGGTCACGTCCTGCTCGCTGAAGCCGCGCTCCTTGGCGAGCGCCATGAAATCGGTGCCTGAGGCGAGTTTCTGCTGGGCGGCCTGGGCCTCCTCCAGCGTGGGGAAGGAGATCTGCAGGATGGTGCGCTTCTCGGGCGTGAAGTAGTCGGACTTGTACTTCTCGAAAGCCTCGGCCACGTCCTGGTCGGTGAGCGTCACCCTGGCGGCAATGTCGGCAGGCTCCACCCGCATCGTGGCGACGACACGGAACTCAGGTGCCGTGTAGGCGGCGGGGTTCGCCTCGTATTCCTTCTTGATCTCGTCCTCGGTCGGGGCGGGGACGTCGCCATCCTTGGTGGTGACGATGAAATAGCGCGCGTCGCGCTGCTCGGTGTCGTAGCGGTACTGCGCCTCGAGCAGGCCGCGCGTCACCGGCGTTTCGGCACTCGCCGCGGCGGTCAGCGCCTGGCGCATGAGGCGCTGGCGCTCCTCCGCGAAGAAGCCGTTCTCGTTGAGGCCGTTCTGGGCGAGGAGCTGCTTGAAGCGCTCGGCGTCGAACTGGCCCGAGGCATTCTGGAAGGCAGGGTTCAGCATCACCTCATGCGCGAGGAAGGTGTTGGAAACGCCGAGATTGAGCTTTCCCGCCTTGTGGTCGAGGGCGGCGTTCTGCATCAGGCTGTCGAGAATCGCCTTGTCGATCCCCAGCGCGCGCGCCTCCTCAGGCGTGATGCCGCGTCCGGTCTGGCGGGCGTAGTTCTGGAGGTACTCCTGGAAGGCCTGGTTGAACTGTTCCGGCAGGACTTCCTGCTCGCCGACGGTGACCAGCGCGCCGCCGGCCGAGCCGCGGAACACGTCCGCGATGCCCCACACGCCGAAGCTCACGGCAAGAAGGCCGATGAGGATCTTCGCCATCCATCCCTTGGCGGCATTGCGCATGGATTCCATCATGTCGGGTCGTACCTTTCGAATTGAGGCCCTTCGCGGGCGCGGCGCACTATAGGTAGGCGTACACCCCCTCGCAAGTGCGGTATGCGTCTGCTAAGACGCAGTTTCAAGGACTTGGGGAGCAAAATCATGGCAAGTGAGGGCCCGCGGCCGCTGGTCGCCGGAAACTGGAAGAT